>CAZREZ010000270.1:0-4565 GCA_964599115.1 uncultured Bacteroidales bacterium | reverse complement strand
AAATCCCTGCGAAATTATTGTTGCTATTGCTACTCCTGATATTCCCCACTTTAACACAATCACAAAAAGCAAATCCAATAGAATATTTATAATTGTTGAAATAATCAAAAAAATCAATGGTGTAACAGAATCGCCCAGACCACGTAAAATTGCACTTGTACCATTAAAACCAAAAAATAATATCGCTCCCGAAATAAAAATATTAAAATACAGAACTGCCTGAGGGATGATATTTTCAGGAAGGTCAATAAGCCTGAATATTTCGTAGCTAAAAATAATTCCGATAATACTTATAATTATTGAAGCAAAAAACAGAAAAATATATAGAGTATCAATTGCTTTTTTTACATTTTTAAGATCTTTGGACCCAAAATATTGAGCAATAACAATAGTTGATCCTGTTGCAATTCCAATTATAAACGACATCAAGGCAAATATCAACGGGAATGAAGCACCAACAGCACCCAGTGCTTCTTTTCCGAGATAATTGCCGATAATTATGCTATCAATAATATTGTATAACTGCTGAAAAACATTACCCAAAAGCATAGGCATCGCAAACCTGAAAATTAATTTACTTTCTTTTCCTACGCTTAAATCCCTCATTCTTTAATTTAAATTTTAAAAATTAAAATTCTTAATAATAACTTTGTAAAAAACAAAACTAACGATTTTCATTGATTTAGCTAAAATTTTTATTAACTTTGCAAAATAAGCAACAGCCCATTCTATCGCCACGATACGTTTTACGAATCGGGGAGGAAAGTCGGGACAACACAGAGCACCATACTTCCTAACGGGAAGGTTCCGATATTTTTCGGAGACAGCAAGTGCCACAGAAAATAACAGCCTAAACTCCTTTTTACAGGAGACGGCAATGATGAAAACGTGAGGTAAGAGCTCACGCCACATTAAGGTGACTTAATGCGGGGGTAAACCTTATGGGTTGAAAGGCTAAATATACCGGGGCTTGAGGGTTGCTCGCCCGATCCCGAAGGGTAAGCCGTTAGATCCTGCCGGTGACGACAGGACCAGATAAATGATAGAATTCCGGCTGATACCGGAAACAGAATCCCGCTTACAGGACTGTTGCTTCTTTATTAATGAGTCTGGTCTAAAAAAAATTAATTATTTTTGTAAAACACTATTTATAAATAAATTTATTTAAAAATGGAAAAAATATTAGTCCCTGTTGATTTTTCCGAACACACTGATAAAACCTGCCAGTATGCATTGGAAATCGCTAAAAGGTTTAATTCTGAAATTCGCCTTTTTCATTCGTATTTTGATCAGATAATTGTATCAGACAGTAGTTTTCCTACCGGTATTGATACTAACACTATGATGAACGAGCAATTATTGATTGATATTGAAAAACGTGCAAAACTTGATATACAAGAACTGCAATCAAAATTGATTGACCAGGTTAAACACGAAAAAATTAAAGATATTAAAATAGTTTATACTCTTGTTGGAGGTGACCCTGAGAATGAAATCGTTTCGCTTTGCAATGAATACAAGCCGAATATTATTATCATGGGCTCAAGTGGTAAAGGAAACAAAGGAATTTTAATGGGAAGTGTTTCTAAAAAAGTAATGAACAATGCAGAAGTTCCGGTTTTGGCAATACCAGAAACTTTCAGCTATTCAGGAATTAATAAGATTATGTATGCCACTGAATTTAATGATGCTGACTGCAACATCATAATGAAACTACTTAAAATGTTTTCTTATTTCAATATAAAAATTAATTGTGTTCATCTTAATTTAGATAGTGACAAAACTATTGACAATGAAATGATGGATAAACTGAAAAAAGTTTTTGCAGAAGAGAATAAAAATGGAATTATTCATTTTGAAATAATTGATTGCGATAAAATTGCTCCTGAAATTGAAAATTATGTTACAAACAATCAAATTGATATGATTGCCTTTCTTTCACAAAAAAGGAATATTTTTCAAAAGTTATTTAAAAATATTGTAACAAAAAAACATTTGTTTGAAGCAGGAGTGCCACTTTTGGCTTTTCATGGATAAGAGAAATATTAATAGGAAAGCATCTCTTAGGGGTAAATCTTAGCATAGCATAGCTATAAACAAATTAGCTTATGATAGTTAATAAAAAAGTCGGCAGTCAGCAGTCGGCGATTAATTAGTAGGAATACTGAGGACTGAAGACTGAAGACTGAAGACTGAGGACTGAGGACTGAGGACTGAAAACTGATACTTTGCTAAAAAAACAAAGTTTTACAGGATAATAGTGTAAAATTATTCTATTTGAATAGTATATTTGAAATTCAAATTTTAAAATATTGATTTCTCTTGCTAATGAAACTATCCGTCATAATAGTTAATTACAACATTAAGTATTTTCTTGAGCAGTGCCTGTTTTCTGTCAGGAAAGCATGCAAGGGTATTGAATCTGAAATATTTGTTGTTGACAACAATTCAGTTGACGGGTCTGTAAAAATGACAAGGGAGAAATTTCCTGAAGTAACAGTAATTGCCAATAATGAAAACAAAGGTTTTTCAAAAGCTAATAATCAGGCAATAAAAAAAGCCAAGGGAGAATATATTCTACTTCTAAACCCTGATACTGTTGTTGAGGATGATACTTTTAAAAAATCCATTTCATTTATGGATGAACACCCTGATGCAGGTGGACTGGGTGTTAAAATGATTGATGGAAAAGGCAAATTCCTTCCCGAATCAAAACGTGGATTCCCTTCACCTGTAACTGCTTTTTATAAGATTTTCGGTCTTTCGTCAATTTTTCCAAGATCAAAAACCTTTGGGAAATATCATCTCGGATATCTTGATAAAGATGAAATTCATGAAGTAGATGTTCTTGCAGGTGCTTTTATGATGCTAAGAAAAAAAGTCATTGAAAAAACCGGTCTTTTGGATGAAGCATTTTTTATGTACGGTGAAGATATTGATATATCATACCGCATCATAAAAACCGGATATAAAAACTACTACTTCCCCGAAACACGTATTATTCACTACAAAGGTGAATGCACAAAAAAAAGCAGCATAAATTATGTTTTCATTTTTTATAGTGCAATGGTGATTTTTGCTAAAAAGCATTTTTCTCCCAAAAATGCACGTATATTTTCTTTTCTCATAAATTTTGCAATTTATTTCCGTGCATTCTTTGCAATTGCAAGCAGGTTTTTTTCAAAAGCATTTTTGCCACTTACTGATGCTGTTTTACTTTTTATCGGCATATATTTTATAAAAGGTTACTGGGAACAGAATGTAATATTCCCAAACGGAGGGCATTATCCTGTTGAATTTATTGCATTTGTCGTACCTGCTTATATCCTGATATGGATGCTCTCAATTTATCTGAGCGGAGGTTACGATCGCCCTCTAAAAATTCATAAAATTTTTCAGGGTATGGTTATCGGAACGGTCATAATACTTGTTGCTTATGCATTGTTAAGCGAATCATGGCGTTTTTCAAGAGCTGTAATTTTATTAGGAGCCACCTGGGGAATTATTTCGTTATCAGGTATCCGGCTATTTCTTCATCTTTTAAATCTGAAAAATATTGAAATCGGAACAGATAAAAACAGGCGTTTCATAATAATTGGAAATAAAGAAGAGTCGCAAAGGGTTTCAAAAATTATACAAAAAACTCATTTGAAACCCGCATTTATCGGACTTGTTAATCCATCGGAAAAACAAACAAAAAACAACAATTTTATTGGTAATATAAACCAAATTAAAGATATTATTACAATTTTCAGAATTAACGAAGTAATATTTTGTTCAAAAGATATTCCTCATCAAAAAATTATTGATAAAATGTCGGAGTTGCATTATTCGCAGGTTAATTATAAAATTGCTCCTGAAGACAGTCTTTCAATAATTGGAAGTAACTCGATAAATACATCCGGCGACCTGTATATAATAAACATAAATTCAATAGACAAAATATATAATAAACGAAACAAGAGGTTTCTTGATATTATCACAAGTTTACTTTTATTTGGAATTTTCCCGGTTGGAATTTTTATTGTTAAATCACCCTTGGGTTATTTTAAAAATATCTTTTTAGTTCTATTTGGAAAAAAATCCACAGTAGGATACTACCACTATGATGACGTGTTAATTGATAAATTGCCTGAAATCAAGAAAGGAATTCTCAATCCTACCGATGCTTTCAGAACAAGAAAGATAAATATAGATACAATTGAAAAACTTAATCTGATATATGCCCGCGATTATAAAATTTATAATGATTTAAATATAATTTTCAGAGGTGTAAAGAATTTGGGAAGGAGATGATGAATGGAGATTGATAGTAATTGATGGTAATTGATTGTAATTAATGGTAATTTATAGTATTTGTTATGCCCTATGCAAAAAAACAAAACTAACTACATGAACTGAAAGAAAAAATAAATTGAAAACCCAACCCACAAATAGCACATTTGGTTTTTTGCCGACACGCAAAATGCCAACTTAAAAAACCAAAAGAGCTATTTTTCTCCGACACACTATTGAGCATAACCATAAACGACATTAAATGAATTGAATTATGATACTGAAAAAAA
>CAZREZ010000269.1:0-4567 GCA_964599115.1 uncultured Bacteroidales bacterium | reverse complement strand
GTAGCATTACCCCTATGATGATTATGTCTAAAATTCCCTTAAATTGACGGCTATGCCCCTAACCCCTCCTAAACATAGGAGGGGAATGTCTTTCGCATAATTTCATTATATAAGCATTCCTTGTGTTTCCAAATTAAATCTTAAATCTTAAATCTAAAGTCTAAAATCATTAATCCTTTTCATTATTCATTTTATTTAAATTCAGACGACATTATAGAAAGTCACTGTTTTACATTAAAGGTAGATTTTAATAAATCCACTTCTATCAGTAATTTAGCCATAATTGAATCCCAGATGTAATTTGACGGGCAATTTAAAACCTCATTATCAGGACTGAATGATTCCCAGAAATTATGGTTTTTTGATAATTGTGTTGTAACTGCCAGCATCATTTTATCAGCAAGTTGTATTGCAAGATCGTAGTAACCGTAATTTACCAAGCCATCAAAAACCATATAATTCCAAAGCAACCAAACAGGGCCGTTCCATTTGCAGCAATAATCAACATAAGGACTGTACCATTCATCGTCAGCGGCTAAGGTTGGTACGCCGTATTTTCTCCAGAATTTTGTAGTATCTGTAAGCGTTTTGATAAGTTTTTCAGCTCTGTCTTTTGGTGCAGCTTCAGCCCATAAAGCTAAAAATCCAATAATCTCCTGACGTTTCAAATCCCTGTCCATAAAGAAAAACGAGTGGTCTTTTTTATTAATTGAATAATAGAATTCAGAATTTTCATCCCACATAAGTTCATTAACAAGTTCGGAAATTTTATCGGCATTTTTAGCCCACTTTTTTGCTTCTTTCTTTTTGCCGAGTTCTTCTGCCATTTTTGCAAGACATCTCATTTCTTTAACTACCATCAGTGTTAAATCAAGGCATTCCAGTTCATCTGAAATATCTTCTTTGTCAACATCCAGATATCTGTCGGCAGAAACCTGAAAAACGGCATTATACCAATCTCTGACATTTTCAATAATTCCATAAGGACCCCATTCAAAAGTTCCATCCTGATCAACATCACGGTTTTTTATCAGCCAGTTTACATATTTTTTTCCCGATTCATAAGAATCTTTTAAAAATATTTCATCCTTGCTTACCTTGTAAACTTCCCAGTTTATCCATGAGTAGAATGGTGCGGAGGTAGTTGGTTTTCCTTTATGGGGATAGGTTTGTGGTCCTCTTGGTCCATGACGGTAAGCTATTAATCCGTCATCACCCTGCTGTTCAATATAAATTCTTTGTGAGTTTTGTACAGATTCAGTGTCAAGATAAACATAAGCCATCATACTTAATGATTCATGCAAAACCTGATGCCCGTGTCCCCAACCCCATAAGGGTTGCCTTGAAAAAACATAAAAATTATAGTCTGTTTTTCCAGAAGGCGGTAACATACAAGTTCGTGCAAGATTCAATGCACCTAAGTAAACCAGTTTCTCGTCTTTAGTTTCAAAATTAATATGAGGTACTGATTTGAATAATTTTACATCTTTATCAACATATTTTTGTAATGACTCATTCTTTAGCTTTTCTATTTTATTTATTAGATCATCAGGATTTTCATTCTGCGCTTGCCAGCCCCTTAAATATCTGAAATTCCTGGTTTCACCCGGCTTTAAATTGAATTTATATTGAAAGGAAACAAAATCGGTATATCCTGATTTTTGAAAATTCAAAGAATCATTTTTTCGGTTTTCATCATAGAAATCGGTTTTAATATAATTATAAAAAACATCAAGGTCGCCTTTGTAACCACCGTAAGAATAGGGATTAAAACTAACCGTAAAAAAATCTCTTGCCTGAGTTGGATAACCGAACTTTGTTTGCAGATTGCTTATCAATCTTTTAGAACTTTCGTAATGATTAAGAATATAACCGTTATGAGAATGATCATAATCAATAATCAATAAAGAATCATTTCCTAATTCAAGTATTGGAAAAACTTCAATGGCATGTATTTTATCAGTAGTGTTCTTAATTGTAATATCAACCATTGCAAATGTTGATGAATAAACAAAAAAACACTCCTGTGCTTTCAGACCCTCAAATGGCTCGTATTCAAGGATTGCCATATCGGGAAAAGAAGCTTTAACAACCGGCTTTTTAAAATATTTTCCAATGTTATCAATTACCAGCTTATTTATCATCCATACATTAAAAAATCTTCCTGCCTGGTCGCTTGAGTAATTTAATGGAGCATTATCATTATAATAATCCATTTTATATCCTTTATCACCATACATTCTTGAACGATCCATTGCTGCAGTGTAAGTTGTGTACAGAGGATCAGAGTCTGTTGCATTCAGAATAAGGTAATTATCAGTTACAATAAGAGGTTGTGTGTAAGCGTTTGGAGCTGAAATAATAAAAGCAATAAATAGTAAAAGTAAGAATTTAGGATTTTGCATGATGATAATTAAGTAAAATTATCTGCTAAATTAAAAAAATATTCTTCACTAAAAATATAATCTGAATCAATATTTTCAGAGATTTGACTAATTAATATTTTTGAAGTAATTGACTTCCTGTTAATTAAATCCTCTTATCGGTTTCTTTATTATTATTAGTCATAAATTATTTAGCTGAAATAATCTTTTTGTAAATTACATTATTTTCAGATACAAACTTGATTAAATATATTCCTTGTTTTAAATCACTTCCATCAAATTTTAGTGTATGAGTACCGGTTGATTTATTTCCTTCATATATATTTTTCACAAGCTGTCCTTGCAAATTTAAAAGTGAGATATTAACGTTTCCTGGATTTTGTAATTTAAATTCTATTGTTGTGTTTTGCGAAAACGGATTTGGATAATTTGTTAAAGTATTAACTATAAATTCATTATTTTCCTTAATTCCCAGAGGTCCTAAGTTACCGTCAATACTAATATTTTGAGCATAAATATCGGTTTCCCATTCAGACAGGGGGTCATTACGATTATCTGCCCAAACAGCTATCCATTGGTTATAAAAAAGGTTACTAAAATCCATATAACCTTTTTCACTATTTGCGTTAGAAATAAATGGTTTTTCATTATTCCATACAAAATCACCCTCATTGTTTATTCTCATAGCATGAAGATTACTTATATCAACAGTATCAGGTGTTAATTCCCAATATACTTTCTCAAAAAATATGGTAAAATCATTATCCGTAGCAGGGCTTATTCCTCTAGCATAAACAGCAGTGTCAAGCCACTGATACCATCCTTCAAACATTTTTCCCTCGTCTGTCCACAGTTTTTCTCCTGTATCGGAAAATTTTTGACCAAATATTGCACATTGTACATTAGTTGGGTTATAATACCTCCATTCGTTCCAAAACACAAAAAGCTGGTCATTTTGAGGAAGATAAGTAAGCGCTGGCTCAGCATGTTCATATTGGATTGAATCTGAAACATTAATCCCATTGGGTGTCCAATGTGCTGTTCCATTTGAATCAATATGCTGAACATAACTATTATAATAAAAACCATTATGGGGGAAAGCCATCCATCCTATAAAGAAGCCGCTATTTCCATCATTAACCATAGATGGCATAAATGGTTGCAATGGCATATTTTCTAAAGTATCAATTGCAACTTTATTTTGCCATACGAAATTTCCGGCACTGTCAATTTTCTGTGCATAAGGGTACATATTTGGCCATTTACCTATTCCTCCTGTTGTGTCAGAAAATACAGTTTCTACCCATACAATAATAGTACTGTTATCTTCAGATTGAATAAGTGTATGAAAATAAGGAAGCATAAGATCCATTGTATCATTATTGATAATTACATTGTCATCCCAAAGTAATTGCCCCCCGGTTGATAATTTTTGTAAGTGTATATTTGTAAATTGTGTTGTGTCTGCAGGATCAGATTCCCAGGCAAATACAATATTTCCATCTTGAGTAACACCTGCTCTTGGAGAAGGATTAAAATCAGTGTTATTAGTTAAAGCAATACCATCATCACCCCATAGAAATTCTCCAGCAGGCGAAATACGATAGGCATAAACATTACTGCTGCCTGTTCTAATATCCTGTGTAACAAGTATGGCACATCCGTCATTGTCGATTACAAGATCATAATCCGTAACCCATGTCATAGTCGTGTGGTTGCTTATTAATAACCCATCTTCAGACCACAATTTATTTCCGTTAACATCCAATCGTTGCATATAAACATCATAGTTTAAGTCATCAAATTCTGAAAACCAGGAAATATAACTTTCCCCGTTGTTAGCATTCATAACAACCTTTGGTAATACCTGCTCTCCTATTGTATCCATTATCATTGTGTTTTCGGCCGGATTATTGACCCATTGAGCATTAAGTAATAAAGGGAATAAAAAGATTGATAATAATACATAAGTAAATTTTTTCATAATAACCTCCTTGTTTAAGTTTTTGATAAAATTGTTAATTATAAAATACAAATATAAGAAATAATTGTTATAAAGTCAATTTTTGTAACTTTGAAAAAAAATTAACTTTCATTAATAAAAACCAGTAACATGAACCGTAAAATTGAAATATTTATTTTTGCACTGCTTTTCAGCATATTTCTTACATCCTGCACCAAAC
>CAZREZ010000268.1:0-4573 GCA_964599115.1 uncultured Bacteroidales bacterium | reverse complement strand
TTGCTTTTTCCCATTCGACCTATATTTCCCAAAATTATTATAATTACCTTAATTTCAGACTTCCTGACCTAAATGGAAATTGTACTGACCTTATATTTTTATTATATGGTATTGTTTTATATATATTTGCGATAATATGTTGTGAATAATTTTTATGCCTGTAAATATTTCGTCCTTAACGGGACAATAACTACCAAAATAACAAATCAAAATGTATTGGTTCATTTAGATTTTTCAGTCCCGTTAGGGATTATATATTTATATAAAGCAATTACAATATAGAACAAGTCCCGTTAGGGACGAAATATTAAAATATAGCATAATAGGGTCATTTCCATTTTCCTACAACATCTTCTCATGTTTTTTATTCGCTTGTTTTTTTTTAGTTGTGAAAAATGGGTCAGGAAGTCTGAATTTATTTTTTTCCAATTTACGATTACCGTCTTTGTAATCAGGATAAAAATCATTTTTTTAAAAATAAAAGCATTTAACTTTTTTTTAAATATTTGGATTTACCCCATAAGTTTATTATCTTTATAGAATTATTTAAATAAGTTTCTATATGTTATCTTTAAATAAATATTTCAGAAAAGATTTTCCTTATAAAAAAGCACTATTGACTTTTTTGGTTATTTCTTGCTTTCCTGTTTTAAAGGCAAATCCGATAATAACTCCGCCCATAATTACCGAATTATATTTTGCTGAAAATGGATGGCAAATGGAAATGGTTTTTGACTATATGTATGGCATTGACAATCTGGATAATGTAAGGTTAGTTGGATTGTATGATACCGCTTTATTTAATCAGGGTATCACAGTTAATACCGGAGAAATTATGGTGATCACTGAAAATGATCTTCAATCACCGTTTTTTATTGATTCACTGGGAGATGATATAACACTTGAAACAGGAAGTGGTTCAAATTGGGTTACCCTTGGTGATTTTGGTATTTATTTTGGAGAATGCAATGGATATCACACACTACCTGTTACAGCCCCCATCGGTTATGAATCGGTTGCTTATCAGGAATTTTATCATTATGATGGAAACCATTATTCTTATTGGTTAGTGAAAGAGAAACCGCAAACGATAGGTTCAAGTGCTTTTAATATACAAAAGCGGGCATTGTTTCAGGGTTATGTTTTTGACATGGAACAAAATCCTATACCAAATGTAAAGTTGGACTATTGCTTTAGTGGCTATTATTATTCTGCAAGTCCTACAGTTCCCTTATTAGTGACAAATGAAGATGGTTATTTTTATACGGAATTCATGTTTAGCAGAAAGTACCATATCATATTTAGAGATAATTATGAGGTTATTATCGGTGATACAATTATATCAGTTGAATGTGATTCAAATAATTATTTTGAATTTGTTTTGGACTCAATTTGGGTCGGCTTGAACGACAATAAACCAGTTCAGGATATATCATTTTATAATTTCCCCAATCCATTTTCGGAAAGAACAAAAATAGTTGCTGATTTACATTATAATCCCGGTTCTTCGAAAGCCATAGTAAAGATATATAATCTGCAAGGTGAGTTGCTAAAAATTCTACCACTTGAGAAATCTTTCAATCCGAACAGATTTGAAACCAGCTTTGAATTGTCAGAAACTCAATTAAAGCCCGGCACATTCCTTTATACTTTAGAGATTGACCATAAAAAAGTTGCATCTAATAAAATGATAGTTATTCCATGAAATTACTGATTCTAAGTTTTCTTATCTTAATTGGAATTAGTGAAACATCCAACGCACAAAATATAGAGTTTTTCAGGGAAGATATTACATTTGAAATTATTGATAATTCATTTATAGTTGACGGGATTTATTATTTCTGTAATGTAGGAGAAAGACCGGTTAATCAAATATTATATTATCCGTTTCCTGCAGGAAGTGATTATGCTGAAGTTGATACCATATCGGTTATTAATTTAAAAACAAAATCAAATGTATTAAGAAAATTTAATATTAATGGAGCTTCCTTTGTTATATCAATTGAACCTTATAATATTGAGAAATACAAAATATTTTACAGGCAGAAAATTTTTAGAAATAAAGCTGAATATATTTTAAATACTACTAAATCCTGGAAAAAACCTTTGGAAAAGGCAAACTATGAACTGATAATAGGTATTGATTATGTTATTGATTCTGTTTCTTATATACCGGATAGTGCTGTAATAATTGGCGATTTTCAACATTTTTACTGGAACAGGCAGGATTTTATGCCGGATAGGAACTTTGTAATTTATTATAATGAAAATAAGTAATTCTGATGCAGTACTAAGAATGTTTTTTATTGAATGCTTTCCTGTATGATTGAATCTATTTAACAAAATTTAATAATAAATTTCAATATTTTTATTATTATTGTACTTTTGAATTAAGTAATTTATTAAATACATGTTTCAAATTGTAAGAAAACAGGAAATGGCAAAGGGAACGATTATTCGTTTTGATATTGAAGCTCCCAAAATTGCTAAAAAAGTCAAACCCGGTCAGTTTATTATTCTCAGAGTTAATGAAACCGGAGAAAGAATTCCGCTTACGGTTGCCGATAAAGATAGTTTTGCCGGAATAATTACTATTATTTTTCAGGTAGTCGGTAAGACAACAGCTCTGATGAGATCGCTCAATACGGGTGATATAATCAAAGATATAGTTGGACCTCTTGGAAAAGCTGCCGAAATTGAAAAAACCGGAACGGTTGTTATGGTTGGTGGTGGCACCGGAGTGGCAATTCTTCATCATGTTGCAAAAGCGTATCATGAAGCCGGAAATTATGTGATTGGAATTATAGGAGCACAAAATAAAGAAATGCTCATACTTGAAAATGAGATGAAGAATATTTGTGATGAACTGATCATTACTACTGATGATGGAAGTTATGGTGAACAGGGTTTTGTTACAGGTCCTCTAAAAACATATCTTCAGGAAAGATATGATATTAAACTTGTTTATGCAATAGGCCCAATAATAATGATGAAGAATATTTGTAAGCTGACAAAAAAAATTAAAATACCAACAATTGTCAGCCTTAATCCGATTATGATAGACGGTACAGGAATGTGTGGTGGTTGTCGTGTTAAAATTGGAAATGAAACTAAATTTGCATGCATTGACGGTCCTGACTTCGATGGTCAGAAAGTAGATTTTGATGAGCTTGAAAACAGAAATTCAATATATCTTAAAGACGAAAAAGATTCTCTGTTATTCTCTATAAGATAATAAATTCACCCTCTATGATGGAACAATGGAACAATGGAAAAATGGAAAAATGGAGACACCCAACCTTCCAACTTTCCAATATTCCAACCAACCATTCTTCCAACATTCCAAATAATTCATATCATATTATAAAAAAGCAAAACTATGTTTGATCAGGATATAAAATATTTAAAGTTTAAAACATATCTGAATACTTACTGCCCCCATTGTCATAACAGTTTTAATGTTGAGAAAAAGGATGAAAAAAGTATAATTTTTAAAGCCAAACATAAAGGACAGGAAATTGATTTGAAATTAAGCCCATATCTTGATGTATTTGATGTTGAGACATCTGTACCGGTCAAAGAGGGAGAAACATTGGATGATCTTCTTTGTCCTAAATGCCATAAAAGCATTATTAATAAAGGCGTGAAATGTGGAGAATGCGGTTCTAATGTTGGTGAAGTATTGATCTCAGCACTTTCAAGGCTAATGCCTTTTTTCATTTGTACGAAATCCGGATGTGAATGGCATGGATTAACAAAAACTGATGAAAGAAAGTTAAAGCTTAAGATTCCGCGTCAGGATATGCCTGAACAGGATCAAAAACTCAGAATTAATAATTACATGGAAGTTCCTTATGGTTACACCAGCGAGCTGGCTTTGCTTGAAGCCGGAAGGTGCTTACAATGTAAGGAGCCACAATGTGTTAAAGGATGTCCGGTAAATATTGATATTCCATTTTTTGTTGCATTAATTGCAGAAGGGAAATTTGATGCTTCCGCTAAGAAAATTAAAGAAAAAAATGTCCTTCCGTCTATTTGTGGAAGAGTTTGTCCTCAGGAAGATCAATGTGAAAAATATTGTGTTGTCGGCATAAAAGATAAACCGGTTGCCATAGGAAGGCTTGAGCGATTTGTTGCCGACTATGAACGCAAGATGGATCTCGTAAAAATTCCGATTATTACTAAAGAAACAGGTAAAAGGATTGCAGTTATAGGTTCGGGTCCTGGAGGGCTTACAGTTGCTGCTGATATGAGGCAAAGAGGTTATGGCGTTACAATTTTTGAAGCTTTGCACGAAACCGGTGGAGTTTTAACTTATGGAATTCCGGAGTTCAGATTACCAAAATCAATTGTTCAGTTTGAAATAAATTATTTAAAAAGCATGGGTTGTAGGATTGAGACAAATCATGTAATCGGACCATTACTTACAATTGATGAATTGCTTGAAAACTTTGAAGCTGTCTTTATTGGTGTTGGAGCAGGATTACCAGTATTTATGAATATCGAAGGTGAAAATCTTGGAAATGTTTTTTCTGCAAATGAATACCTTACACGGATGAATTTGATGAAAGCA
>CAZREZ010000267.1:0-4591 GCA_964599115.1 uncultured Bacteroidales bacterium | reverse complement strand
AAATGATTAAAAATAAAATGAATATTATTGCTTTTGTTTTCACAATGTGGTAAAATTTAAAACTATAAAATTATAAAAAATTATATGTATTTCAAAATCAAATATTTTTATAACTATAAATTAGTACTTAATTTGGGGAAATGTGACAGGGAAGATGAAGTTTTTTACCTCGCTCTCGTTTGTAATACTAATTATCAATCCTTATTAACGGTTAAGTCGGAAGGTAAAAATATTTTAAATTATTTTCATCCAAAAAGGCTCTAACTCTACTTTTATGCCTTCTCTCTCACATATAGGACAAAAATCGTGTTTTTCGGTAAAGTTAAATTTACATCGCTTACATCTATATTGTTTTACATAATGCATGCCTTCGGCTTTTCGGGGGGAAGTAAACAGAAAAATCATCCCAACAACAGGGGTTAGTATTATACTTATAATAAAAATTGCTAATCCGCCAATATTTCTTCTTCTTCCTTTAATAGAAAGAAAAACAGAAACTATAATATAAAGAATCAATACTATAATAAATTCTATTCTCATATTGTAAAATAGCTGATAAATTCAATATTAATGCAAATGTATTGTATGCTTTTTATAACAACAATAAATTATTCATTTATTTATCCAGGGTATATATCTGATTAATATTCGTAATGATTTTATAAATATTCGTTTTTAGCCTGCATTATTCATAAAATTTCTCGCAAAGCCGCTAAGTCGCAAAGAATTAGTAAATTAGCAATAAGTGTTTAAAATATTCAATTTCATTATATATAAAAAGAATTGCAGGCAATAAATTGTTTCAATTCAAATCTTTGCGCCTCTGCGTCTTTGCGTGATGTATTATTCAGGTCAGGTTTTCCCATCTATTACTTTTCATGCAACCATTTTTTACGTATGGCTGTCTTAATGTAAAAATGAGGTGAAATTAATATTAATTGTAAGCATTTTAAAGATCAAAAACATTAAAGCATTATTTTGGTTTTTAAAATTTTATGTACTTTTACTTTTTGTTTAAAAAATTAGTTAATCAAAAAGTAATACATTAAAAATGATTAACAAATTTTCTTAATTATCATTTTAGGTTGCCATTAATATTCAACACATTTGAAGAAAGATTTAATAAAAGAGTGTTTAAGCAATGATGCAAAAGCCCAGGAAAAATTATATGGGTTTTTTGCACCCAAGATGTATGGGATCTGTCTTCGTTTTGCAAAAAACAGAATGGAAGCAGAGGATATTCTTCAGGATGGCTTTATAAAAATTTTTACTAATTTAAAATATTTCAGGAATGAAGGTTCTTTTGAAGGATGGATAAGAAGAACAATAATAAATACCGCTATTAATCATTATAAAAAAAATTTACGTGATCTAAACAACATCACTATTGATTACATAAATTTAACTAATAAAACCGATGATGACATAATTAGTAAATTATCTGTTGATGAACTTTTAGAACTAATAAATGAACTGCCAGATGGTTACAGAATTGTCTTTAACTTGAACGTGATTGAAGGATACACTCATAAAGAAATCGGTAAAATGCTGAATATTTCTGAGAATACCTCAAAGTCGCAATTATCAAGGGCAAAACATAATTTAAAAAAGAAAATCGTTAAATTGAAAATCAGGAGCAATTGAAAGAAAAATATAAAAATATTGACAATTTATTTAAGCAAAAGTTTGAGGATTTCAATCCCGAACCGCCTGATCATATATGGGATAAGGTAAAGACTAATATTCCTGTTTATCCGAAAAATAATTTATTCAGTAATTACTTTACAAAAATCGTTATTTCAATAATTGCAATTATCGCTATATTCATTGCTGCTTACTTTATCTTTTATCCTTTTAAATCATCACAGGATGATAAAATTTTAAATTCCATAACTGATAAAACAAAAACATTATTAGATACAAATAATAAATTTCAGGATGTTGAAATAAGAGAAATTAAATCAGATGACACTTTTTCTGAAACGGAAAATAATATTAAAAATAATTATTCTGAAAAAGCTGAGTTTAAAACCCTTGATAATAATTTATCAAATAATAAAATACCGATTAAAAAAACAACAGCAAATGATGATATCCAAAAGAACAGGACTAATATTCAGGAAAGTAATACAGATGTATTAGTTCAAAACAAACTTGATGATTTGACCGAATCAATTAAAACTGAAGAAGTAAAAGTTAAAAAGCAAACAGATAATTCGGAAAATATTACTTTGATAACAACCGAAGAAAATAATGAAAATTCTGATATTGAAATCCTGAAAGAAAATATTGACAATGCAAAATATCAAAACAAATACAAATTCAATCCGTATTTTTCGATTGGCGCTTATGTAACACCCGAATTCATTTTTTATCCCGATGATTCGATCCCCAATAATCAAAGTTATAATTTTGATGTAAGCGTTTCATATCATTTCTCAAATTACTATTTTATCCAGACAGGTTTGGGAATTTCCTTTTCAAATGATGACGGGAAATACACTATTGATTACGAAAGATATGACTATATGGGTTCTTACGAAGATGTTTATAATGTTACTTTCGACACAACACCACAGGGAATAATTCCAATATATCATACTAAAACAGTAGATGTTTATGACTCTGTAAGACATATATCAATATCTCAAACCAAAAATAAATATACTTATTTGCAAATCCCATTATTATTCGGTTATAACCTCAGTAAAAACAAAATGACATACTCGGTTAAAGGCGGTCCATCATTATCTGTGTTATTATTTGATAATATTCCGGCTGCTAACTTACAGGATGAACACATAAAAATAATAAGGATAAATCAAAAAATGCCAATCAGAATACAAACAAACTGGCAGTTTTTAGTCAATTTTGGCTTTAATTACCGATTCTCGGATAACTTTAGTATTTCAATGGAACCGAGCTTGCGATACTATATAAGATCGGCATACGAAAAAAAATACATAACTACAAAACACCCGTTCTCAGTAGGATTACGAACAGGGGTATTATATAAGTTTTAATTTATTAAATAACACATATTCAATGAACTACAAAAAACTATTTTTAAAGATAAATTCCGGTAAGATAAAAGTCATATTTTTAATTTTTGTTTTATCAATCTTTATAAGCTCCGGTGTTCTAAGCCAGGTTAAAACAATTTATATTACCGGACAGGTAACTGATAAATCATGCGGGAAACCCGTTAAGGGTCAAATAATAAATATTGCTTCCGATTCTTCGCTTATTGCTGACGATAATTATTTATTAAAAGTCCGAACAAATGAAAAAGGAATTTACTTTGCAACAATTAATGACTTCCCCGACAATTCAAATTTAATTATATACACAATTGATGTATATAACAACACACATGACACGATAATAAATATTAGTGAAATTTGCTTTTTGAGTAATCATATTAATGTAAATTTTGAGCTTTATTCATCAATTATATCATCAGGATGCGAACCTGATTTTTATTTTATTTTCGACTCTATTTCATGCGAACCTTATTTATATCATTTTATTGATAATTCAGGTGAAAATACAATTTCATGGTTTTGGGATTTTGGTGATGGAACAAGTTCAACAGAACAAAATCCATCTCATCAATTCAAAGAAATGAGTATTTATTATATATCTCTTACAATTTCCACAATTAATCCTTCGGGTACAGGATGTACCGGAACAACAACAAAAAAACTTAATATCGGTATGCGCAGCTACTTTAATTTCGGCGGGCATGCCTTTGCCGACCTATTCCCTATTGATTTAGGGGCTGCATATCTGTATAAAATTGATAGTGCTAATATAATACCTGTTGATACTGCAATTATTGATACTCTCGGGTTTTACTATTTCTATCAAATTCCTGAAGGAAATTATATCACAAAAGTCTCTATTCATACTAATTCTCAATATTCCGAATTATTTTTACCAACTTATTACGGGGATGAACAATTTTGGGCAGATGCCGACATTATTATTTTAAACAATAATAACTGGGAATATGATATACATTTGATACAACTCAATGTAAGTGCTAATACTGGAGAAGGAATTATAAACGGAAAAGTTACTTATGGAGAATCTGACAATAAAGACGGACCAGCTTCAAATGTTGAAATAATTTTAATTGATGAACTTGATAATTGCCTTTTTTACATTTATTCAGATGAAGATGGTAATTTCAGCTTTAATGAACTTGAATACGGAGCTTATAAAATCTACCCTGAAGTAACCGGAGTTGATGCCGCACCAATATCTGTTGAAATTAATGAAACCAATCCGATTATTGAAAATATAAATATCGTGATACAAGTCAATGGTATCTCATATTCAATTAATGATTATTATTCTGAATATATTGACAATATAGGCAAAGTATATCCAAACCCTGCAACTGACAGGGTAAATATTGAAATTTACTTTAAAAAGACTTCAATTATTCAAATTTCAGTTTACAATCAACTTGGTATGCTGGTTTACCGCTCAAACGAATCTAAAAAAATTGGCAAACACATTATCCCAATCAAACTTGAGTATT
This sequence comes from uncultured Bacteroidales bacterium, assembly GCA_964599115.1. Taxonomy (GTDB): domain Bacteria; phylum Bacteroidota; class Bacteroidia; order Bacteroidales; family JADFUO01; genus JADFUO01. The sequence goes on along the minus strand of CAZREZ010000267.1, from coordinate 42 downwards.
TATCAAAAGGATTTTATAATATTCAAATGTCAACAATTGATA
>CAZREZ010000266.1:0-4600 GCA_964599115.1 uncultured Bacteroidales bacterium | reverse complement strand
GTATTTCTGAATCAACTGCATTTTATCTTCAAAATTATGTTCAATACAGAAAAAGAAAAATTTTCCATGGCAAGCAAAATTTTCCTCAATTGATAAATATCATCAATAAGCATAAAGATGAAAAATTCCTATTACCATGTTCTGATATTTATAAAATAAGTACGACTAAAATTCTTGACGATAACAAAATTCAGTATACAAAGGCTGTAATTTACAAAACAGTAGCAAGCAATTTATCACGTGTTGATATAAATAAGTATGATATGCTTATTTTCTTCAGCCCTTCGGGTGTGAAATCATTATTCAAAAATTTCCCGGATTTTAATCAAAATTCTACTTTAATTGCAGCTTTTGGTCCTACAACAACAAAAGCCGTGAAGGATTCAGGCTTAACTTTAAACATTAAAGCACCATCAAAAACTGCTCCTTCAATGACAATGGCTATTGAACAATACATACAGAAAGAAAATAAAAAGAAAAAATAATTATTTCCTTTTCTTGATTTAACAAGAACCGACTTTCAAAAATGCAGACCTTCAAAAAAGAAGAACGCCTTTGCAAAAAAAAATCAATTAAAATATTATTTGAAGAAGGAAAAAAATTTCATGTTTATCCCTTTAAAATTATTTGGATGGATGTTGAATCAGATAGTAAATATCCTGCAAGGATTCTTATTGGTGTTTCAAAACGATTTTTTAAAAAAGCAGTTGACAGGAATAAAATCAAAAGACAAATCCGGGAAGTTTACCGGAAAAACAAATCTTTATTTTATGAATACCTTAGCAGACAAAAAAAACACTGTGTATTAGCAATTTTATATACAGATAGTGCATTTATTCCATTTATAGAACTGGAGAAAAAAATAATTATAATTTTACAACGTTTAATTGATGAACATGAAAAAACTTTTGAATAGGTTTTTTATTATACTTATACGTTTTTATCAATGGGCTATCTCGCCATATTTTGCACCTTCATGCCGGTATATACCTACTTGTTCGGAATATGGAATTGAAGCACTGAAAAAACATGGTCCCTTTAAAGGAGGCTGGCTGACCTTGAAAAGATTTTTATCATGTAATCCGTGGGGAGGAAGTGGCTATGATCCTGTACCTTAATATTTTGTAAAATCAATTTTAAAATTATTTCAAATGAACAAACATCACTCAAAAAAAATAAATATTTTAATTTGTATCCTGGCAATTATTTTCTTTTTGCCATTTACAGGTTTAAATCAAAATAATTTTGAAATATCAAAAAATTTAGATATTTACACAACACTTTTCAGAGAATTAAACATCAATTATGTTGATGAAATAAATTCAGGCGAATTAATGGAGGAAGCCATTAATGCAATGCTTGAATCTCTTGACCCATATACAATTTATATTCCCGAATCGGAAGTTGAAGATTACAGATTCATGACCACAGGCCAATACGGAGGTATAGGTGCATTAATACATAAACAAGGTGATTATGTGGTTATTTCCGAACCTTATGAAGGTTTTCCTGCACATAAAGCAGGCCTAAGAGCCGGAGACAGGATTTTGAAAATAAATAATAAATCGGCAAAAGGTAAATCATCGTCTGATGTCAGTAAAGTGTTAAAAGGATCGCCAGGTACTACATTAAAAATTTTAATAGAAAGAACCGGCGAATCAAAACCTATTGAAAAAGAAATTGTCAGGGAAAAAATCAAAATTGAAAATATACCGTATTATGGAATGCTGAATGATGATGTAGCTTATATTAAATTAACCGGATTTACCCAACACGCAGCCAGGGAACTTAAAAATTCATTTATGAAATTAAAAGAAAACAATGATGTTAAAAGTTTGATTTTGGATTTAAGGGGGAACGGAGGCGGATTAATGAACGAAGCAGTTGATATAACAAATATATTCGTGGAGAAAGATAAAGAAGTAGTAAGTACTAAGGGTAAATTATCAAACAAAAACAAATCGCACAAAACCCGTTATGCCCCGGTTGATCTTTCAATTCCGCTTGTTATTCTTGTTAACCAGACAAGCGCATCTGCCTCGGAAATTGTTGCAGGAGCCATACAGGATTTTGACCGCGGGGTAATTATTGGTCAGCGTACTTTTGGAAAAGGATTGGTGCAAAATGTTATCCCTTTAAGCTATAACTCAAAAGCTAAAGTTACAGTTGCAAAATATTATATCCCAAGCGGAAGATGTATTCAAGCCATTGACTATTCTTTGAAAGATGTGAACGGTCATTTTAATAAAATTCCTGATTCATTAATTACTGCCTTTAAAACACAAAATGGTCGCATAGTTTACGACGGAGGTGGTATTGAACCGGATGTCAAACTCAAACCTCTAAAATACAGTAATATTGCAGCAAGCCTTTTTGTAAAGTTCCTGATTTTTGATTATGCTACTAAGTTTTGCAGCGAAAATCAAGAGATTCCACCGGCTGATAAATTTGTAATTACTGATAAAATATTTGATGATTTTAAAAATTATATCTCAGATAAAGATTATGATTATACAACTGAAAGCGAAAAAACACTTGAAAAATTGAAAAAGCATGCTGAAAAAGAAAAATATTTTGATGCTATTCAATCGGACTATGAAACCTTAAAAATGAAATTGAAGCATGATAAAGACGAAGACCTGAATAAATATAAAGACCAGATCAATGAATTACTTAAAATTGATATTGTTTCAAGATATTATTATCAAAAAGGAAAAATTATAGCTTCTATTGCTGATGACCCTGAAATTAAAGAAGCTATGGAAATATTAGAAAATAAAACTTTATATGAATCAATCCTTAACGGAACTTATAAACAAAACGACGATAATTAATGTACATTTATAAAAGGGAATTTCATTCAACTGCGTATTTTGTAGCATTGATTCTTATGGCTATGAGCCTTCCTTTATCAAAATTTGTGATGAGTGTTATGCAATTTACTCTTCTTGGACTTTGGTTATGGTCAGGTTTTTCATTTGAAACAGCTTTTGATTTTTTCAAAAAAATTAATTTTTTTAAAGGGCTTATCAATTTCCTGAATTATGTTATTATTTTAGGATATAATAATATTGTTGATAAGTTCAGGATTTTTTTTAAAAACAAACCCGCATTAGTTCTAACCTCGCTTTTTTTCCTTCATGTAATTGGATTAATTTACACATCCGATTTTTCTTATGCATTTAAAGACCTCCGAACTAAATTACCACTCTTTGCATTTCCGGTTATCTTATCTACAATGGAACCACTCAATAAAAAAAGGTTCAATTGGGTTATGTTAATGTTCGTAGGGGCTGTTTTAATTGGCACTTTTATTAGCACCAATGTGCTTATGAAACAGGAATTTACAGATATCAGAAAAATTTCAATCTTAATTTCGCCAATAAGATTTAGTTTGAACATAAGCATTGCAATATTTATTTTAATATATTTTATCTATAAAAAAGAATATTTTAATATTACAACTAAAATTATTTTTGGAATAATTGCTGCATGGTTAATTGTTTTCCAGTTTATTTTAGAATCCGGAATTGGTATAGTTATTTTGTTAACTATCAGTTTTGTTTTATTTATTTATCTTGTTTTTAACCAGAAAAAGCTATACCTGAAAATCGGAATAATCAGTCTGCTTGTAATAATTCCCATACTTCTTTATACTTATATTAATGATATTGTGAAAGATTACAACAAAGTGTCGGATATTGAATTTAGTAAGCTTGATAAATTTACCACACTTGGAAATTATTATGTACATGATACTATTTTTCTTGGAATTGAAGATGGGAAATATATCGGACTTTATGTTTCAAAAAAAGAATTAAAAGCCGCATGGAACAAAAGAAGCTTATATGATTATAACGGAAAAGACCAAAACGGACAAGAAATAAAATTTACCATTATCAGATTCCTTACTTCAAAAGACTATCGGAAAGATGCTGAAGGAGTCAATAAACTGACCGACAAAGAAGTCAAGGCAATTGAACGGGGTATTGCAAATATTAATTATCTTGAAAGTCCTAATCTAAAAACCCGCGTTTCAAAAATACTGATGGGATACCATAATTTTAAATATGCCTACGACCCTAATGGAAATTCAATAATGCAGAGGATTGAATATTGGAAAGCATCAATAAATATCATAAAACAACATTTTCTTTTTGGTGTTGGAACAGGAGATGTGAGAAAGATTTTTAATGAACAATATGAAAAAATAAACTCCATCCTGAAACTTGAAAATCGTTTGCGTTCTCATAATCAATTCATGTCAATATTTATTGCTTTCGGATTATTGGGATTTATGTGGTTTATTTTTACATTGTTATATCCCCCTATAAAAACACGAAAATTCCTTAATTATTTTTATGTTATCTTTTTCATCACAATCATACTTTCAATGTTTACAGAAGACACTATTGAATCGCAAGCTGGTGTTACATTTTTTGCTTTTTTTAATTCTTTTCTGATTTTTAGTCAAAAAAATGAATAAAAATTACCGTTACTTTTCAGATTTTCCGTATTTTCGCTTTTTCCAGATAAAATTTTATGAAAAAAATTGACTTGAAAATTTCTTTTGAAGAATACGATTCTATAAAAGAGTTAA
>CAZREZ010000265.1:0-4640 GCA_964599115.1 uncultured Bacteroidales bacterium | reverse complement strand
CATACCAACAAAGAAAAATTGGACGTGAGTCTCATAAAGAATTTCTTGTTGATAATGATATACTTATAATTGAGGATATGAATTTGTCAATTACTAATAAAAGTACTATAATTAGAAATGTAATTGTTTCACCTTTGCATGTTAGTGCTGCAGAAGGAGCGCCAGTAACAGTTTTTGCAAATATAATATGATATGATAAAAAATATTTTTTTTGACTTTGACGGTGTCATTGCAGACTCTGTTAGTGTTAAAACAGATGCTTTCAGAAAACTGTATGAAGAGTATGGAGAAGAAGTAGCAAATAAAGTTGTTAAACACCATTTAGTTAATGGAGGAATGTCACGTTTTGAGAAATTTAAACTTTACCACAGAGAGTTTTTGGGAATTGTCATTGATGAAAGTAGTATTCAGGAGTTATCATATCAATTTTCTAAATTGGTAAAACAAGGTGTTATAGACGCTCCAGAAGTTAAGGGCTCTCATGAATTTCTGAAGGAATTTAAAAATCAATTTAAGATGTTTGTAATAACTGGCACTCCTACTGATGAATCAAAGGAAATTTGTAAAGAAAGAGGAATCATAGATTGTTTTAAAGGAATATATGGATCTCCTGAAAAGAAAGGATATTGGAGTAAGTATTTATTGGAAACAAATGATTTGAAAGCAGATGAAACAATTTTTGTGGGAGATGCAATGGCTGATTATCTTGCTGCAAAAGAGAATAACTTAAAATTCTATCTTCGATTTAATTATGAAAATAGTATGATATTTGAAAATATTCATGATACAATTAGATTTGGTGATTTTACCGAATTTAGAAAAAAAATTAATATATGAAAATACTTTTAACTACCACTTCATTCCAAGATACACCTGGTAAACATCATGACATGCTGTCAGAAACAGGTTATATTGTAGAACGACTTCGAGGACCAGTTAAGGAGGATGTGTTATTGCCAATCATTGCAAATTATGATGGTGTAATTTGTGGTGATGACGAATTTACTCGTAAAGTACTCGAAAGTGGTAAACGAGGTAAATTAAAAGTTATATCAAAGTACGGTGTCGGACTTGATAAAATTGATTTAACTTCAGCAAAAGAACTTGAAATCCCTGTTTTTAATACTCCAGGCGTAAATCATACAACAGTCGCTGAACATGCATTAGCATTAATATTGACTTATTTGAAGAACATTCATTTGGAGTACAATATCACTAAAGAGGGCCACTGGAAAAGACTTATTGGCACAGAACTTTATGGGAAAAAAATAGGAATTTTAGGACTGGGTAAAATTGGGAAAGAACTTGCTAAAAGACTGTCTGTATTTGGGGTCGCACTATTTACTTATGATATTACTTATGATGATCAGGTGATTCAAGAGTTTTCAATAAAAAAAGTGGACTCCATCGAAGAGCTGGTTTTAAATGTTGATATTTTAAGTATTCATATGCCTTTATCCTCCGCTACAAAACATTGCATAGGATCAAAGATCATCAAAGAAATCCAAAAAAATCTTATTATAGTAAATACTTCACGCTCTTTAATTATTGATCCAAAATCATTAATTATTGGTTTAAAATCAAATAAGATTTCAGCTTATCTTACAGATGTAATGGATGAAGAACCTATGGATAATAATCATCCCCTTAAAGATTTACCAAACGTCATAATAACGCCTCATATTGGGTCGCGGACCTATGAAAGTGTAGAAAGACAAGGGAGCATGGCAGTTAACAATTTAATTAGTTTTTATGAAAAGAGTTAGTATTCACGAGTTGTCCATATCAAGGATTTTTTATGCAATATTAAGACGGATAAGTACAATCCCTTTTAAGTTGACGTGGGAATTCTCTACAATGGCCCGTAGTAACAAGGATAAACTTAAGAATCTAAAAAATATTCACAAAGGACAACGGTGCTATTTAGTAGCTAATGGTCCAAGTTTGCGTAAAATGGATTTAAGTTTTTTAGATAATAAGATTTCTTTTGGGTTGAATAGGATTTATTTGGCATACAAAGATTATAATTTTGTAAATACGTATTTAGTTAGTATAAATGATTTGGTTTTATCTCAGTTCTCTGAAGAATTTAAAAATCTAAATCTTATTAAGTTTGTTAAATGGAATAAACATAAATTATTTAAAAACAGTAATAATTTTCTATTTATCTATAACCGGTTTTTTGGTAGCCCCTTTAGTAAAAATATCTCTAAATCATTGAACCCGGCTGCGACAGTTACATATGCGGCATTGCAAATTATCTACTATATGGGTTTTTCAGAGGTAGTAATAATTGGAATGGATCATAATTTTGTATCTCGTAGTAAAATTCCAAATACAACTGAAACGAGAACTGAAGATATAGACAGTAATCATTTTGATCCAAATTATTTTCCAAAAGGTTTAAAATGGGACACTCCGGATTTGGTTTCTTCTGAATATTTTTATTCAATTGCAAATAATAAGTTTATAAATGACAATAGAAAAATAATCGATTGTACTGTTGGAGGTAAGTGCAATGTTTTTCAAAAAGGTGAAATAAAAAATTATATATAACAATGAATTTTATTGAAACTCTCGGTTTTAAGGTTTTTTCAGATTTATTGAGTAATATTAATCTTGAAAATGAGTCTCCAAAAATATTGAATACAATAAGTCCTAATTCTTATGGCATTTCAACTAAAGATGAAAAATTTCGTTTAGCTCTAAAAGAAACAGACTATTTAGTTTTAGATGGAGTTTATTTTGCTTTGTCTTCTATCCTTCTTCATGGCAAAAATATTAAAAAGAACCAAGGACCTAATGTGTTTTATCACTTCATGGAACGAATGAATCAAACTAATGGAAAAGTATTCTTTTTGGGAGCATCACAACAAACACTTGGGAAAATGAAAACAAAAGCTGCTACAGATTACCCCAATGTGTCGGTGGGTTACTATTCTCCACCATACAAGCCGGAATTCAGTAAAGAAGATACTTGGCAAATGATAGATACAGTAAATTTATTTGCCCCAGACATTCTGTTTATTGGGATGACTTGTCCTAAACAAGAAAAATGGGCATATCAAAATAAAGAAAAACTTAATGCAAAGTTGATTTGTTGTATTGGTGGTGTATTTGATTGGTTTGCCGGCAATTATAAAGAGATTCCAAAAATATGGTGGACATTAAGATTGGGTTGGTTTGTCAGAGCAATTCAAAGACCTGAACTGCTTAAAAGAAACATCCCTTATTATTACATCTTTGCTAAAGATGTAGTTAAACAATTTTTTGGAAGACGCTAAAATATGAATCAAGTTGATATTTGGGACTTTAGGGTATTTTCTGATAGTTTAAATAAAATTTCAATAAACGATTCTTTCAGAAAACTTTTGTTTACTATTAGCCCAAATTCATATGGACTTTCAACAAAAAACAAAACATTCCGAAAAGCACTTATGTCGGCTGATTATTTGGTTTTAGATGGTGTTTATTTTTCGTTGGCCTCTTTATTATATAAACGAAGAAACATCAAAAGAAACCAAGGACCTAAAATATTGTATCACTTTATGCAAAGGATAAATGATGAAAAAGGGAAAGTGTTTTTTCTTGGTTCAACACAAAAGACTTTAAATAGAATTAAAAAAAGGGCAGCAATTGATTTTCCTAACTCAATTGTCAAAGGATATTCTCCTTCGTTTAGCAATAGGTTTGAAGATAATGAAAATGCTTTTATCATAAAACAAATTAACAAAGAAAAGCCAGAGGTATTATTTATTGGTCTTACAGCCCCAAAGCAAGAGATTTGGGCGTATAAAAATATTCAAAAGCTTAATGTAAATCTTATTTGTTGTATAGGTGGTGTATTTGATTGGTATGCTGGCAACTACAAAGAAATATCTAATTTTTGGTGGAAAGTTCGTTTAGGTTGGTTAATAAGATATATTCAAAGACCGGGTATTATTTTGCGAGATACTAAAAACGATCTTGTTTTTTTTAAACATTTAATTACAAAAAGTTTTATTAGGTAATGAAGATAGTGCTTTTAACACAAGAAGATCCATTTTATTTACCGGAGTCTATAAAAGAGTTTATTGATATTATTACTTCTACTAAAGATCATAATATCTTATCTGTTATTATTAGCTCTGCTTCACCATTTGGAAAAAAAGAGGGATTCTTACAAAAAGTTAATAGAACATACAAGGTGTTTGGGCTTAGTTTTTTCTTATATTATTCATACAAATATATTTATAGAAAGTTTGTTTTAGGTAAAAGTGTTACTAAAGAGGTGTTTAAAAAAAACATACCAATTTGGACATTAAAAAATAGTATCAACAATAAACAAAATGTTGAGCAATTAAAAACAATTAATCCTGATATAATAGTTATTATTGCAGGAAACCAAATTATTAAAAAACAAATATTAGAAATACCAAAGTATGGAGTGATAAACGCACATTCATCTTTGTTGCCATATTATAAAGGTCTTATGCCTACTTTTTGGGTTTTAAAAAATAATGAAAAGAAAACAGGAGTAACTGTTTTTAAATTAACTGAAGGTATTGATGATGGTCCAATAATTAATTCTAAAGAAATTGAAATAGACACTTTGACTACACAAGCTGATTTAGTCAAAAAATGTAAAACCCTTGCTAATG
>CAZREZ010000264.1:0-4645 GCA_964599115.1 uncultured Bacteroidales bacterium | reverse complement strand
ACAATATATTTATTTTGCTTGTTTGTTATCAGGTAAACTGTTCTTCCTTCGGCATAAAAAAGTGAGATATTTTCTGTTTTAACTGATTTGATATGGTCACCGACCTTTATCATGAATCTGGTCTTATAGGATTTGTTCAGTTGAAGTAAAGCCTTGCCAAGTTCTTCGTATTCAAGTCGCTGCCTGTTAAAAGGAAGGTTTTCCCTAAGGCTTTTGATTTTTTCCATGCTTATGTAAAAATTATCATAAGATAGCGGCTTTAAGAGGTAATCAATACTATTAACTTTGAAAGCCCGGATAGCATATTCGTTGTAAGCTGTAATAAAAATTACGGGTGTATTAATTTCGATTTTGTCAAAAATCTCGAAGCTAAGCCCATCCGTTAGCTGGATATCCAAAAACATCAAATCCGGATGATTCTCGGTTATATTAAGGAATTCAACTGTTTTCTCAATAGTGGTGAACCTCCCTGAAATTTCAATCTCCGGATCATAATTATTTATCATCTGTTCAAGCTTGTCAGCAGCCGGTTTTTCATCTTCAACAATAATAACTTTCATGTTTTATAGATTAGAGTTTTCTAACTAATAATTGTTTTCAATTTTTACTTCTCAGCATTGCCTTTAGATTCAATTAATTTTCTTCTTTTATCTCCAACAGAGGTATTTCAAAAAACTTTAATTGTCCTTTTTTCCCAATAATGAACCCGCCTTGCGAATAATATTCATAAGCCTTTCTGATAAAATCTATGCGGTTATTTTTAGAGGTAAAGTCCATAAGATGCTTTTTTAATTTGTAACTTATATTAACCGAATTGTTATTATTTTTTATCATTATTTCAAGTGGTAAATTTTTTGTAATGATGTTTTCCGTTGCAGCTTCTTCAAAAATTGCAAGAAAAACTCCCGGTACTATGCCCAAGTTAAAAACATCTTTATTAATTTGAATATTGCATTTTATTTTTCCGTGAAAACGGACATTTAAAATATTCAACAAATATTTAACCGAATCAAGTTCTTCCTTTAGAGTTACTAAATCATTATGTTTATTATCAAGGGTATAACGGTATATTTTTGACAAATCGTTGATCAAGTCATCTGCTGACTTTTTATCCCTGTATAATTCTGAAATTATCGTTTCAAGGCTTTGAAAAAGCAATTCGGGATTAATCTGATTTTTATATGATTGTAACTCAATTTCAAGATTCTTTCTTAGCTTTTGTTCTTTCAAAACCCTGTCTTCATTTTTCATATTCAGTAAAATCATGCTGAAGAAAAAAAGGTTATAGAAAAAAACGGTTAATAAATATAAAATGTTAAAAGTAATTAATTCAGTCCTGATGGCGCTGAATCCTTCAATGTAAATGAAATAAAAAAACAATATTAATGAGACCAGAATAACAGATAAAAGTGAAGTTAAAGTAATTTGAAGAAGAATCCTGATTTTTAAATTTCGGGTAACGGGATATATTTTATTTAATAATACAATGCACAACCGAAGACTTTCTGATAAAACAATCGTTAAAACAATCACAAACAATACCTCGCTGCTGAAGAAATTCTGTATGATCATATTAACAGAATCAAAAAACATCAGGATTAGCAAATACATTAATATCCCATAGAGTATGGGAGCCACAAGCCTAAAAACAGCATTGTTATAAAAAAGTTGTCTGTTCAATTTTTTTAGTTATTAATGGTAATTTAACGGTAAAATATTTATTAGCAGAAACAAGAATTTCTTTGTCAGTAAAGAATTTATATCTCTTTCTTATATTTTCCAGTCCGATTTTAAAAGACATATTTTTTTTAGGTCTGTCAACAAGTTTTTTCCCGATTTTTATAAGTTCGGATTTTGGTATATAATTATTTCGAACTACCAAATATTTTTGGTTCTCGGAAAATATTTCAATCAGTATTGGATTGTCTTCGGAAACAGCATTATGCTTCAAAGCATTTTCGACAAGCATTTGCAGGACAAGTGGAGGTATGAATGATTTTTTTTCATAAGGAGAGATGTTAATTTTCAAATCTATATATTCTTCATACTTTATCTTCTGCAATGAATAATAAGTAAAAACAGCATCAAGTTCATCATGTAAAAAAACCAGCTTTTGTTCGTTTGTTTTTAGAATATATTGATACATAATTGCAAGATTTCTGATAAATAATTCAGCAGAGTGAATATCACTATATATTAATGATGATATGTTATTTAATGAATTGAAGAGATAATGGGGGCTCAACTGGCTTTTCAGGGCATCAAACTGAAGTCGTATTTGTTCTCGTTCAATTTTTATTGATTCAATTCTGACAACCGAATACTGGTTAAAAGAAAATATGGAAAAATTTATGACTGTGTATATATAAACAATGGCAAGGGAAATGATTAAAAACTTAATGATAGCATCACGATAAACAAACCAGAAACTGCCTCCATCATCTAAAGGTACGGCATGTTTTAAAAAAACCAAACTCAGGATAAAACCCATTACAACAATAATTATCAGGCTGATGCCTGCTTCGGCAAGAAAACGAATAGATAGACGCTTGTTCCACGATAAATGCCTGTTTAACGTGCGGCTAACTAAAAAGATTAATATTCCTGTGATGTTTGCTGCAACTATTGATATCAGTAAGCCTGTCCGGTTTTCGGCTATGTTCGGAACTGTGCCGGCTTCGCTGTAAATAAGATAAACAAATACAGCAACAGCAAGTATTGTAGATATTATTAAGTTTCTCCAAATCCAGGACATAAAACTTTATTGTGTATATATTTATATTTTAAATCAAGTTTGAGACCAATCTATAAAGCCATCGGATGACTAATATTCAAAAATCGTCAAAAAAATTAAATTGTGTATCAATTAATTAGAAAGTCATCCGATGGCTATCATTGCGAAATTTTACTTTTTAGACCAGACTCAAGTTTTCAAAATTAATCAAAATTAATCAATTGCTTCAATAACTCTTCTGTAATCAGTGTTGGATGTCAGGCTTCCGGCTGTTGTTTTATAGAGTTTACGGATTTCAGGGTCTTTGATAAATTCCGTTTGACTAAGTTTTATCATAACAGAAGATTTTTCTGTGTTTGATGACATTTTCTTAACGCTTTCAAGTATTTTGTAACATATAAACTTATTCAAATGTTCGTTAGCTATCATATTATTTAAAACACGTCCATGATCAGTATTGCTTGAAAAACGTTTAACAGCATTGAAAAATGCATCAATAACGGATTCATCATCATAAGGCATAAACTCGCTTGCTGTGATCAGTACAGATGCCATTTCAGTATTGGATGAAAGCCTTCCGGTTTCGTTTAATAATTGTATCCATGATTTATCATTAAGATCATACGTTTTAATTGTGTATCGCAAAACGCTTCCGGCTTCTGTATTACTTGTCATACTTCTGATAGCAAGGAAATAAGCTTCATTTACTTCTTGGTTTTTAAGGTTAATGGTATTAATCGTCCTAAGAACACTTCCCATCTCTGTATTAGAAGTCAGTTTTTTTACGCTTCTTAATAAATTCACATAATTCTCATCAGTCAAGTCATTTTTCTTTATCAGGTGGCGGAGTGTACTGCCTGCTTCTGTATTACTTGTCATTCCATCAATGGCGTTGAAGTAAGCAATATTAACCGGAGAATTATTCATATCAAGATTGTCAAGTGACCTCATAACAGAACCCATCTCGGTATTTGAACTAAATTTCTTTACACTCATAAGCAATCCAGCATAAGCCTGGTTGTTTAGTTTCTGGGTGTTTTCCAGATTTCTTAGTACACTTCCACGTTCCGTATTGCTTGTCATTTTATCTACACATGCAAAATAAGCTTCTGTTACCTTTGGATCTTCAAAATCAATTTTTGCTGAAATATTTTTTAAAATTGAACCTCTTTCCGTATTTGAAGATAATTTTGAAATGCTTTGAAAATAGACTACTGTAGTTGTGTTGTTTTTCATGAATAGATCAGAGTATTTGCGGAACAACCTTCCACGTTCTGTATTAGAGCTAATCTCACTTGCTATTGTTGAGCAAGCAGAAACTAATTCATTATCATTTAAGCTAATATTTTCCAGTAAGGCTTCAAAATATTTTGCCATCACTGAATTAGAAGGTATCACGTGAATTTCCTCAATAAAACCATCAATACCTTTTTGCTTGTAAATCCGTTTTGTCCTGCCTACTGCGTCAATACCAGTGATATGGATAACCTCAAGTAGTATATCGGCAAGCCATTTCCTGCCTTCCGGTTCAAAGGGAATTTCCTTTCTGCCCTCATAATATTCGTAGCTCAACTCCCCATTCGAATTACTTTCAATAATTATAGTCCTTTTATTTCCGAAGGTTCTTTTGCTGATTTTGATATACCCGCCCGGTGAAATACTCTCGATACCGGTATCGTCATCATTGATACTAATATCGCCTTTAACCTGGATATCAAAAGAGGAGAAAACATCGGAATATCTATATTGCTTTTTACCATCCTGATATTTTTGAAAATAAATTTTAATTGAGTAATTGCTGCTATCTGAATTTTGTCGGTCTGCAAAAACATTTGTAATCAATAAAGTGTTTATCAGAATTAAACACAAAAATATTGAAGCTGTGGATTTAAATTTTATTGCTTTCATTTT
>CAZREZ010000263.1:0-4652 GCA_964599115.1 uncultured Bacteroidales bacterium | reverse complement strand
AATTTAAAATTATTCCATGAAATTAACATAAAAAAAAGCCGACGGGTTAACCCGTCGGCTCACACTTTCAAACCTCAGCCTTAGCCTATTTTACTTTTATCTTTCCCTGCCATGTATTTTTTTCAGCAAGTTTTTTTTCAATCAAATTCAGGATCTGGTCGTTTCTTATCAGGCCCCAGCCGGGACCGGATAAAAATCGTGGTGGAACTTCACCGGCAAAACGTTCAATAACAATATCTGGAGATAACCTTTCAAGAAAATTAATTATAAAATCAATGTATTCATCAAGAGAAAATAAATTGAAATTTTCCGGCTTCTCCCGATATTCTTTTGCCATTTCAGTATCTTTAATTATCTGAAGCTGATGAAATTTTATATTGTTCAAAGGAAGTTCAGATAAAATGTCAGCTTCATCAAGCATCTCCTGTTTTGTTTCACCGGGTAATCCGAAAATTATATGTGCTCCGGTTTTTATTCCTTTTTGTGCGGTTTTAGTAATAGCTTTTACCGATTGTTCAAAACTATGTCCCCTGTTAACACGTTCTAATGTTTTATCATAACACGATTCAATACCATATTCAATAATTATGTAATATTTTTTTGATAATTCTATGAAAAAATCAAGTTTTTTATCATCAATACAATCAGGGCGGGTACCAATAACCAGACCAATAACTTCCGGAAATTTTAATGCCTCATTATAAATATTTCTTAATTTATCCAAAGGAGCGTAAGTATTGGAAAAAGGCTGAAAATAAGCAAGATATTTATTTGCTCTCCTGTAACGTTTTTTGTGAAACTCAATACCTTCAATAATTTGTTGACTTATTGATTTTGAAGGAGTGCAGTACGAAGGATTAAATGCGTTGTTATTGCAATAAGTACAACCGCCTGTTCCTACGGTTCCGTTACGATTAGGACAAGTGAAACCTGCATCAATGCTGAGTTTTTGAACCCGTTCACCAAACTCTTTTAAGAAATAATTTGAATAAGCATTAAAGCGCCTGTGATGCTCCCATTGATATTTCATTTTTCTTCATCCCTGACTATTAAAAAAATATCTTCATTATCTCTTTTCATCAGGTATTTCTCGCGGGCGAATTTCTCCAAGGTAATAGTATCTGTCATTAATTCTTCGGTAGCTTTTTTATCATTTTCTATTCCAAGTAAATAATACTGTTTTTCATTTTCTACTTCGCGAAGGTCAGATAATAAACCAAACTGTGAAATAAAATTATTTTGATCAAAAAACAACATCCATACAATAAATGCCAAAGCAGTGTAAAAAAATTTGTTTTTTAAGAATGAAGGGATTTTTCTGAACATATTAAAACAAAGATATTTATTCTTCGTGATTAATTTTAAACATTTTTTTTTAATTTTTAACTTTTTATATGTTAACAACTTTTACAGTCCGATCTTGTCACTGATTGACTTCATTGCGTCAACGCAAATTAAAATAAACTCATCAATAGGAATACCGATTTTTTCACATTCCATTATATTTTCACGTTTCACGGAAGCGGCAAAAGCTTTTGCTTTCATTTTTTTTCTAACGGACTTTGGCTTAACACTTTGCAATTTTTTATCGGGATAAACTAAAGTTGTTGCAACAATCAAACCGGTTATTGTTTCGCCTGCTGCTAATGCATGCTGAAACTCGGTGTTGCGTTCCAATCCGGTCGCTTTTTCATTGTGAATCTTTATTGCTTCCACTATTTCCGGGTCAAGTCCTTTTTCTTCAAGTATTCTTGCTGTTTCCAGACCATGAATTTTTGGGTCGGCATTCACAAGTTCAACATCCAGATCGTGAAGTAAACCTGCTAATGCCCATTTTTTTTCATCCCTGCCTAATCTCTTAGCTAATGCTTCCATCACAACTTCGGAAGCATAACAATGATAAAGCATTTTTTCATTTTTAATGTATTGGAGAAGTAAATCCAATGCTTCGTTGCGTGTCATATTTTAAATTTATGATTTTAGATTTATGATCTATGAATTTTTATCTCATTACTCACTTCTCATTTCTCATTTCTATCTTTTCATTTCTAATGTACATCCAACCCAAACAACATAAAAATCAAATGTTGCAGCGTCTTTGTGATCTCACTCATGTATTCATTAACTGCTTTAACACTTCCCGGTAATGAATAAATTAAGCTATTACCCATAACTCCTGCCACTCCTCTGCTTAGTAAGGCATTTGGTTTTTCCTGCCCGTACTTTATTCTTATCAGTTCCATAATACCGGGTATTTCTTTATCCATAACGGCTTTTACAACTTCCGGAGTAAAATCGCGGGGTCCAATCCCTGTACCTCCGGTTGTAAAAATCACATCAATATTATTTTCTTTGGCATTTAATAAAAGTTTTTTTAAAGTTTGCGGGTCGTCAGGAATTATCTTATTTTCAATTTTAAATTTCCAATTAATTTCCTTGAAATAATTTTCAGTCAGTTCTTTTATTTTCGGACCGCTTTTGTCTTCATACTCACCTTTGCTTGCCCTGTCGCTCAATGTGATAACAAGAATATTAAAAACTTTCGGATAATATAACATTATATTTCCGGGAACAATTTTACCGGGTTTAATAACTCTGCAAAAAATTCCTTCTTTTGGCATCACACAATTTCCAATTTCCCTGAAAATTGCACATGAGTCACTATGGCATTTTTTACCTATTTGTGTAACCTCAAGCTCAAGCTCTCCGATTTTAAACCGGTCAAAAGGTGTTGTTTTATATAATTCTATTCCCTTAGTTGTGATATTTTCGGCAAACTCACCATAATTAATTTTACGGTTTGCCAGTTTCTCAAATTTTTCAATACTTTCAATTCCGAGTAAACTAACCTGCCTGTGCCAATCTCCTGCATGTGCATCTCCAACAATACCTTTTAAATTTAATACAATCTCTTTAACAGGATGTTTGATTACACCTTTTTTTTTAGAAATATTTACTGAGAGTATCTTTATTTTATTTTTATCCATAATAATTTTAAAAAATATTTAGGGGGTTTATCTTAACCCTAACTCTATAACCAAATCAAATAAATATCAAAATCGGGATACATCTGATAGTTGACTTGATATTATCAACATTTAACTCATAATATTCTGTTGCTTCACTTTTCGATGTAATCCGATGACTATAACAATTTAACAAATTACCGATTTGCCTGCCAGCCATCCGGTTGAAAATGCAATTTGTAAATTATAACCGCCTGTATCGGCATCCAAATCTAAAACTTCGCCTGTGAAATAAAGATTTTTTACAAATTTTGATTTCATGGTTTTCGGATCAATTTCCTTCAAATTTACTCCACCTGCCGTAATAATAGCTTCATCAAAACCTCTTATTCCCGTAATTTCTAATTTAAATTCTTTTAAAAGCAAAAGTATTTTTTTTCTTTCTTTTGAATTTAACTGATGACAAACTTTTTCAGAAGAAATTTTCAACTGGTCAATAAATACCGGAATCATTTTCTGCGGAAGCCATTTTCTGAGTATTTCCCGAAATTTCAGATTTCCAAAATCATTAATATCACGAATAAGGCGTTTATCTAATTTTTTATACTCTAAAGCCGGCTTAAGATCAATTGAAAATATTAGTCTTTGACCGTTTTCAAGAATTTTACCAAGTTGCCTGCTCAATGATAAAATCACCGGTCCTGAAATTCCATACTGCATAAAAACCATCTCACCGAATCTTTCAGCAATTTTTTTTCTGTCTTTCCAAACACTTACCGATATATTTTTCAGGTTTAGTCCTTCTAACTTAGCTGCAACATTGCCTGAAGTTTCCAAAGGAACTAAAGCAGGGCGAATTGGAATAATTGTATGGCCGGCTGTTTTTGCCAAACGATACCCATCACCTGTTGAGCCTGTATCCGGGTAAGAAGCTCCACCTGTTGCAATAATCACAGAACCTGCATTAAATATTTTTCCGTTTGATAATTCAATACTTTTTATACTGTTTTGTTCAATCTTTAAATTTTTTACACTTGAACTACATTTAATTATCACTCCTGATTTATCAACCCAGTTCACCATGCAATCCACTATGTCCTGTGCTTTTTCGCTTGAAGGAAATACTCTTCCTCCCCTTTCAATTATGGTTTTTATTCCAATAGCATTAAAAAATTCTATTAAATCCTCTGAAAAAAAACGAGAAAATGCCTGCCTTAGAAAACGTCCATCAGGCCCGATATGACATATAAAATCAGATATTTCAGCAATATTTGTCAGGTTACAACGTCCTTTGCCTGTAATTCGCAATTTTCTTCCCGGACGTTTCATTTTTTCCAACAATAATACTTTAGCTCCCGATTCAGCAGCGGTTCCGGCAGCCATAAGTCCTGCAGCACCTCCTCCTACAACTATTACATCGTACTTTTTAATTTTATTTAATTTCAAATTTCTATAATTTTTAGTAACTAATCAGTTTTAATCAATTCCTATTTTCTGGCTTTTATGATAGATTTTAAAAATGGTATAGGGGAAATAAGGGTATAAAGGTAAAAAGGTATAGGGGTATAATGGTAAAAAGGTATAGGGGGTATAATGGTATAAAGGTATAGGGGTATAATGGAATAAAGGTATGAACCGTCCTGAAAAAAGTTGACACATTTTGATGCAAATATAAGTAATTGTTAA
>CAZREZ010000262.1:0-4696 GCA_964599115.1 uncultured Bacteroidales bacterium | reverse complement strand
GATGCAGGTTGTGATGATTATATTACAAAACCGATAAAAGCAAAAGAACTTTTAAGCAAAATGGAGAAATGCTTAAATGTCGAAGTAAAGCAATCGACCGAAGGAAGTCCTTACGACTAAAAGGAATCCGTATGGATGGATGGATGGATATCGCACGCAGTGCAAACAACAACTGAATGAAGTGCAAAACACTAATAATACATAAAAAAATAACGTAACCCTTATTCTGAATTTGAAAATTATTGTTTTTTGTGGAAAAATCATGAGTGAAAAAAGGATTATTTATGTTCAAACAGGTGAAGTTAAAACCAGTACAAAAGAAACAATATTAAGATCAAGTGCTTTGGGTTCATGTGTTGTGGTTGCAGCTTATGATTTAAAAACACAAATAGGTGGTTTTGCACATATTATGTTGCCTGGAAAAGCACCTAAAAAGGAAAATTATCAAAAAACCAGATATGCTGATGATGCTATTGAAGATTTGTTAAACAAAATGAATTTGAATGGAGCGAAAGATAAAAATATTGAATTATGTTTGGCAGGAGGAGCAAATGTGTTAAAAAAAGAAAATGATAACATTGCTCAGAATAATATTGATAATGTACTTGAAATACTGAAAAAAAAGAAATATAAAATAAGGGCAAAATCTGTTGGGGGCATGGAAAGAAGAAATGCCTCACTTGATATTGAAACAGCTTGTCTTTATTATACTATTGGAAACGGAGCAGAAATGCTTTTGTGCAATTTTTTAGACGAAAAATGCAAAAAATAAATATACTATAGGGGGTTATATGAAAGAAAAAAGTGAAAAAATGTCGGATGATCTTAAGAAGATCATTATTCAATTAAAGAATTCAGAGCGTAAGTTAAATGCTTCAAACCAACAACTCGAAGCAAGTAACCAGCAACTTGCAGCAAATGAGCAACAACTCAGAGCAGCAAACCAGCAACTAACTTCAAGTGAACAACAACTTAAAGCAGCAAACCAACAACTTGCAGCAAGTAATCAGCAGTTTATTGCAAGCGAGCAGGAAATAAAAAAATATGTGCATGATCTTAGCGAGAGAGTAAAAGAACTTGATTGTCTTTATGGAATTTCCGAATCCGTCAGAACAAGAGAATCCATTGAAGAAACCCTGCAGGATACTGTCGATATTATTCCACAGGCCTGGCAATATCCCAAAATCACAAGAGGAAAAGTGCGATTTGAAGGAAAAGAATATGTCTCGCAAAATTTCAAAGAAAGCAAATGGAAGCAATCTGCCGATATTATTGTAACCGGCAAAGTCGGAGGAACAATCGAAGTAAATTATTTAGAGGAATGTCCCGAATCGGATGAAGGCCCGTTTATGAAGGAAGAACGGAATCTTATAAACCTCATAACTAAAATAATAAGTGAAGCGATCGAACACAAAAAATCAGAAGAAGAACTGAAAGCAGCTAACCAACAACTTGAAGCAAATAATCAGCAGTTAATTGCAAGCGAGCAACAATTAAGAGCTGCGAACCAACAACTTGTGGTAAGCGAACAACAGCTTAAAGTATCCAACCAACAACTATCAGCCAGCGAAAAAGTTTTACAAAAAGAAAAGAATTTCTCTGAAAACCTAATGGAAACAGCCAATTCTTTTGTTGTTGTATTAGATATGAAAGCCAATATCACATTATTTAATAGATATGCGGAAAAGCTCACAAATTTTAAAAAAGAAGATGTTCTGGGAAAAAACTGGTTTGATCTTTTCATTCCACAGCAAAGCGGTAATAAAACTCCCAAAGTTTTTTCACAGCTTTTAAAAGAGATGCCCGAGTTTTCTTCCTATGAAAATTCAATTTTACTTAAGGATGGTTCTGAAAGATTGATCAGTTGGTCAAACACTGTTTTAAAGGATGAGAATAGAGTAATATCAGGAGTTCTAAATATCGGCATCGATATCACCGAGCGCAAGCTGGCTGAACAGAAATTGAAGGAGAGCGAGAAGAAATTCGAGTACCTTGTAAAGAATTCCAATGATGTATTTGTAATAGTCGACGAGAATGTGAAAGAGATTTATGTGAGCGATTCCGTTGAACTCATAACGGGTTTTCCTCCGTCAGAGACAATAGGGCATTCCGGTTTGGAATTTTTGCATCCCGATGATATAGATCACATTTCGAAGGTTTTCTCAGAACTCCTCAAAACCCCCTGGGGAACCATCCGGGACGAATACAGACATCAGCGGAAGGGTGGTGGCTGGGTATATTTGGAAGCGATAGGCACAAACTATCTGGATGAACCGTCAATAAAGGGAATCGTACTTAACATTCGTGACATCACCGAGCGTAAACATGCGGAAGTAGAACTAAAAAAGAAAATGAATGAACTTGAAATACTCAATAATGCTACGGTAGGAAGAGAACTAAAAATTATCGAATTGAAAAAAGAAATTAATGAACTTCTTGCAAAATCGGGACAAAAACCAAAGTACGAGATTCCGGTGTAAATTACATGAAAAGCACCAATTAAAAGGATGAAACATCTATGATAGCAATTTTAACACACACGAGAATGATTATATAATAAAATCTGAAATTGGAAATTAGAAATTCAGGAGCAAACCAAATTTCCAACGGCTGAAAGACATCCGTCCGGATTCCAATTTCCGTTTCTTGAGTTTTTAAAAAATGCAGTCAATTACAAATGTATTAACTGCAAAAATATAAACAAAAAAAAGTTATATTATGAAACTAAAAAAACCGAACTGGAATTTTAAACTGTTATCACTATTTCTGGGAGTTTTGTGTGCATCATTATTTATTCAAATATTTTATGTAACCCCATATATTAGTAATCAGGAAGTTGAAAAAGCGAAACTTCATCAGGAAGAGATAGCTAATAAAATTGCCAGAGAGATGGATGTTGGGCTGAACAGAATTAAAAACAGACTTCAGCGAATGAGCATGCTTTCCGAATTCCGTAACATGGATATCAAAGTCATGAAGAGTATTCTTCTTGATCATATCAGACTTTCAGAACGAATATCATCTATTGCAGTATTGAACTCCGAAGGCCGGATTGTTTGCGGAACCATGGATGATTTTTCCAATTACACAAGCCGAAGCAATGCAGACAGTATATATTTCAGTTTTCCTTTTAATGAAGACAGAACTTACATCACACCGCCACTCTATTATGCTAACGAAAATTTAGTTGCTATCTCAATATGTATTCCCATCGAAACAGAATCAGGAAATAGAGTGGGTGTTTTAATTGGCAGAATGGATCTTCGGAACATAATCAAAAGAGTTTTCGAATATCCGCTTACAGAAGGTCAGCATATGTTTATAGTAGATAAAGAAGGCACAGTGGTCGCTCATTCCGGTATTGATATTTTTACCCTTAAAGATGGACCACTGTCTTTGAATTTGGGTTGTCTATTTGTACAAGATGTTTTGGCCGGCTTAATAGATAGTTCTATGATACACAGGCACGAAGGAACAGATTACTATGGCTCTTATGTTCTCATTGAATCCAATGGTTGGGGAGTTGTTGTCGAAGAACCAATGAAATATGTTATTGCGAAAAGCAAAATACTATCTAATAAAATCTTGTTTTTTGAACTATTAATTTTTGTAATTGCATTTATTATCATAATCATCTTTGCACAACAAATAACATCAGCACAAAAAAAAGCAAATAAAAGCCTGCAAGAAAGCGAGGGAAAATATCGGGCTTTATTTGAAACAGCAAAAGATGGAATTTTTCTCTCTGATGAAACAGGAAGATTTATTGATGTAAATCAAGCTGCAATTGAATCACTAGGCTACACAAAAGAAGAATTATTAAAATTAAGTAATCAAGATATTGATATAGGTGCTGTCGGATATGAGGAATTTAAAAAAGTTATTCTTGGAACTAAGAAAGAAACAATATTTGAAATAAATCAGAAAAGGAAAGACGGCACATCTTTTCTTGCGGAAATTACAGCTAATGTTTTTTCAAATGATGGTAAAAAAATAGCATTAGCAATTGCCAGGGACATCACCGTCCGTAAGCAGGCGGAAGACCGGCTCAGGTTAATTGCTCAGATTACTACCGACCTCATTTACGAATGGAATATAATAACAGATACCCTTGAATGGTTTGGGGATATAGATGGAATTTTGGGTTACAAGCCGGGTGAAATTCCAAAGACTATTGAAGGGTGGGTAAAATTGATCCATCCTGATGACCTGAAAAGACTTTCCAATTCAGTGGAGCGACATAGAACGTCAACAGAACCTATTGAGGAAGATTACCGCATTCAGAAGAAAGATGGAACCTGGATGTATTGTTCAGACAGGGGAACACCAATACTGGATAATAAAGGTAAACCTGTGAAATGGATCGGTGGTTGTGATGATATCACCGAGCGTAAGGAAGCAGAACAAGAAATTAAAATAAAATCTATTGAATTAAAAAAACAATTTAAAGAAAGCGATAAACAAAGAATTGCAACTTTATCTGTTTTATCTGATCTTAATGAAACAACCAAAAACTTGAAATTAGAAATTACCGAACGAATACGCACAGAGCAAATCCAAAAGGTATTATACAATATTTCCAATGCAGTTATCACGACTGATAATCTTGAAGAATTAATTACACTGATACGAAAAGAACTGGGAACGATTATCGATACCACTAATTTTTATATAGCCCTTTACGATAGTATAACAG
>CAZREZ010000261.1:0-4723 GCA_964599115.1 uncultured Bacteroidales bacterium | reverse complement strand
CTTTTAAATAATTTCCAATACAAATTGCTGCCTGGATATTTTCAAAATTATAATTTCCAATTAATTTTGAGTTTATAATATATTGCTTATCAGCCTTATTCCATTCCAATAGTACAAATGGATTTGCTTCCAATAATTTAATTAAACATTCTGCATTTGAGGCGGTTCCATAAGTTGCTCTATGTATTTTATCTGATAACTGATTTAATAAAAGATTATCAATATTTACAAATAATTTTCCGTTAACCGACCGTATGTAATTATAAAGTTCTGTTTTAGCTTTTATAATTCCTTTTATGCTGCCGAATCCTTCAAGATGTGCTTTGCCGACATTTGTAATAATTCCAAAATTCGGTTTAGCAATTTTGCAGAGTTCCGAAATCTCTCCAATGTGATTAGCTCCCATTTCAACAACTGCGATTTCAGTTTTTTTTGTTATGGATAAGATTGTCAACGGAACACCAATATGATTGTTTAAATTTCCTGATGTGGCAACAGTATTGTATTTCTTACTTAAAACAGCATTTATCAGTTCTTTGGTTGTGGTTTTTCCGTTTGAACCGGTTATTCCGATTACAGTGATATTAAAATGTTCACGGTGATACTTTGCAAGTTCTTGTAAGGTTTTTAGTACATCATCAACTAAAATATATTTATTTTTAATTTTAATTTTTTCATCATCAATTATTGCATAGGCAGCACCGTTTTTAATTGCTGTTTCTGCGAACTCGTTCCCATTAAAGTTCTCCCCTTTTAGTGCAAAGAAGATTGAATCTTTTATTTCCTTTCTTGTATCGGTTGAAACTTTCGGAAACTCTGTAAATAACTTATATAATTTGATTGCAGTGTTTTTCAATATATATATTTTAATCTGTCATTTGTTAAATACTATATATTATTTTAACATATAACAACATAATAGAACAAATTTATTGTTACCTGCCATAAAGTAAATACCCCATCCAGAAAATCCGGGATGGGGCAATATATGATTTTTTTCTGAAATAAATTCTATTTTCCTGGCATTGGGCTACCAAGCCTGCTCATAGCACATCTGAATCCAATAGTACTTGCTGCTTCATCCTGGTCAAGAAATCTTCTCGCTCCCGGGCTAAGATAATAAGACCTGTCATTCCATGATCCTCCTTTATAAACTCTTGCTTTATCACTAATTAATGAAGTAACACCATATTCATACATTTTATTGGTAGTATTTGATTCATCGGGTTCTGTAAGCCAATCTGCTACAATTGCTGATTGATAGTCACCATCTTTATAATTAATGTTATCAGCTTTACGGTAATTTTTGCGTGTTATGCTTTCTTCTGTTGTAACTTCCTCGTATTGAATTCTTCCAAGGCTATCTTTTTCAACAAGGAATCCCTCAAAATCAACTTTTTTGTTCTTAAACACATTTCCTCTGAAAGGGCTGTAATCCGAAACATCTTCAAAAGAGAGTGGTCTGTAAACATCCAATACCCATTCGCTTACATTTCCAGCCATATTATATAATCCATAATCATTAGGCCAATATGAGCCAACAGGTGCAGGAATATCGGCACCATCATTCAGGTTACCGGCAACGCCCATATAATCACCTCGTCCTCTTTTAAAGTTTGAAACAAAACTTCCGTAATATTTTCTTTCATCGGTTCTGGTATAATTTCCATTCCATGGATAAGTCCTTCTTTCAACAATTCTTTCATATAATGTATTTCCAATCAAACCAAGAGCAGCATATTCCCATTCGGCTTCAGTAGGAAGTCTATATCTTGGAAGTAAAAGACCATCTTCAATCTTAATTTTGCGGATACCGGTGCCATCAGGATTAAGGTCTTTTTTACCTTCTCTTACCAAACCTTCATATTGACCTGTCAGATATGCTTCTGTATTAAAATTGTTTTCATTTTTCTGATCAGGGTCCACTTCAAGAATACCGGCTTCCATTAAAAGTAATTCATTAACCCTGTCGGTTCTCCATGAACAATAATTATTAGCCTGCACCCATGAAACGCCAACCACCGGATAAAAATGATATGCCGGATGACGGAAATACATTTCTACTAAAGGTTCATTGTAAGCTAATCTGTCTCTCCAAACAAGTGTGTCAGGTAAAGCTGCAGTGTATACTTCAGGATAGTCTTCACCGAAAATCCTGTCTAACCAGTATAAATATTCAAGATAGTCAAGATTGCTGACTTCGGTTTCATCCATATAAAATGATGGAATAGTTACTCTTCTTGGTATGTTATTCCAATCAAAAAGAAGGTCTTGTGTGGTGCTACCCATGACAAAGGTTCCACCTTCAATAAAAATAAGACCAGGACCTGTTTGTTGTGCAGCAGCAGATGAAACTTCAAAACCGCCGTTTTCAGGGTTGTTGTATTCCCAACCCGTACTATGAGATCTTTCTTTACTACCACAGGATGACAAGATCACTATGGATGATAAGATTGCAATTGTAGTAAGAATTTTGTTGTATTTAGCCATTTTGTTAAGTGTTTTGATTTACTAAAATTTATTAACTAAAAAGATGGTGCATTTATTGCCTTAATTACTTTTCTTTTTTCACCTTTATAAATACAAAATTCCCATGCAAATGAAATTTCGTGTGCACCTCCGCTACCATTACTTAATTTTGATAGGGTAAAATCATAACTATATCCTATTCTGTAACTGCTTTGTTGGAAACCTACCAATATTATCAAAGCATCTGCATTTTCAAAATTATGCCTAAACCATAGTCCACCAATAAAAGGATATTTTTTTGCATATAAACCAATGTTCAACTGGTGAAATTTTTCCTGTTGTTGATAAAGAACATTAGGTGATAAAATTAAATCTTCAGTATTATTATATCCAAACGATCCCTGAGTAAGATTTATTGTTGCCCCTGCATGTGCAGTTACTTTCATCAATAGCTTGCTATCGGAATTATCATAAAATCCATTTTCCGGCTGAGTAAGATGATGTACTCCGACACCTGCAAAAAATATATCCGAATATCCTAAGACCATACCTGTAGAAAAATCTACATATGATTTATTCAGATTGTCGGGAGGTACTTCAGAAGTTGGAAGATTTGTTGGGCCTGTGTTCGGATCAATTTGATCCCCAAAAACAAGCTTTCCCCAATTAAGCTTTTCCTGATAATATGAGCCCTGAAAACCGGCAGTAAGCAAAATATCTTCACTAACCTGCAACTTATATGAATAAAAAGCACTTATAATATTAGTGTTAAGTGCTCCGTTACCTTCATTATCTCCTATAAAAGAAACTCCTATACCACTTGATATTTTGGGTAAGCTTTGATCATATGTAGCACTATATGTAATAAATGCATTTGATAACGAAGGCCATTGGTTTCGGTAGTTTAAATTTATTCTTCCGCACTCAGTCAATCCGGTTAATGCAGGATTTAAGTACAAAGGATTTGCATAAAATTGTGAAAAACTTGGATCTTGGGCAAAACCAAACTTCATTGCAAAAATCATAAATATCAGTATGATAACAAATTTTCTCATCATATGTATGTCATAAAATTTGGGATTACAATTATACAAACTTTTTTTTAATTTTTACTATTTTTTTTATTTTATTTAAATATTAACAATATTGAATGCTTTGAATCGTTTAAAAAATTGATTTACTTTTTAATCTTTATAAGGTATAACAAAAATAAAATTAACATTTTATCAGAATGAAATATAAAATATTTTTTTTTCTTCTTCTGAATATTATTCCCTTTCTGTCATTTTCCAAACAAATTACAATTAAAGAAAAAATAAACTGGAAACCAATAAAATCAATTCATATTTCCGAAAATGAAATACAAACATTTTTAACATTTGAAAATGCAATTTTTAAATCCTATTCGGGTAATCTGCCGGTTTATTTCAAGAAAATTAAATTATCCTCTAAAGGCGATATTATACATGCTGAATTAAAAAATACAGTCTATAAACCGCTAAACAATCAGGAAACAAATCATATTATTGAATTGGGAAAAATTGAAAAAAGCATAATTATTCATATCGCTCATTCTGCAGTAAAAAAAGTTCCTTATGCCAACATTTCATTCATTCCAATCAGATTGAATTCCGAAACCGGAAAATACGAAAAACTTATTTTCTTTGAATTGGATATAACCATCATTGAAGTTGAAAAAGATATATACAAGACAGTAAGTTACAGGAATAATTCTGTTCTTTCTAACGGCGACTGGTATAAAATACGTGTTAATCAAACAGGTGTTAATAAAATAACTCATGATGATCTTTTAAATATGGGAATAAATGTTTCATCAATTAATCCCAGGAATTTAAGAATTTATGGCAACGGTGGAGGAATGTTACCTGAATCAAATCTTATTCCCACTTATGATGGCCTTCAGGAAAATGCTATTATTGTTGTTGGGGAAGACGATGGCAGTTTTGATCAAAATGATTATATCCTATTTTATGGTGAATCTCCAAACACATGGGAATACAGAATTTTAAACCAAGACTATATACATAAATTAAATAATTATTCATATTACACGTATTATTTTATCACAACTGATCTGGGTGAAGGCAAAAGAATTACATCGCAGCAATCATCAGGTTTAACTCCAACAAATTTTATTACTGTTTTTGATGATTATGCTTTTCATGAAATAGATTTGGAAAACCTGATAAATACCGGAAGAACATGGTATGGTGAAACATATGATGTTGTAACC
>CAZREZ010000260.1:0-4732 GCA_964599115.1 uncultured Bacteroidales bacterium | reverse complement strand
ATCCAGATACTGAAGATACCACCAACCTTGATACACTTTTTATCTCTGTGAATTTACCTGATCCGCAAATAGTTGTTATAGAGTCATTGTATGCATATGGCACCTGGAATTTCACATGGATTAATCCTACACTTGCTTACATTATTCTGAATAATGGTCACCAATTTAATATTGGAGTATGGTGGAGTAATTATTCTGATAGATTCTTAGTTTTTGAAGAGAACTATATCTTTAATGGAACCGACACTTTGGAATTTAATTCTTTTGATGCAATTTATGAAATAGATATTCAGCCGGTTAATGAAAATGGAATACCTTTCAGTCAATTGGATGGCACACCATATGTAATTGTAGATGTTTTTATTCCCATGAATCTCGGTTATTTCCTTTTGGGATACTCTTATTTTATTAATGGTAAAACCTATATTTCGGAATTGTCATCCGACTTTTTTATTCAGTGTTCTGGTAAATTTATTGATGCTGAAATCAATAATACTGCATGCTTTATTGAATTTCAGGCACTCAGTGGAATAAATCAAAATCAACTATTTGTTAATCAAGCTAAGGAATATATCCATACAAACATTCAAATGTATTTAACTGACGAACAAGTTGATTATACCAGTGTTAGTATTTTAGATGGGATGATGTTCCCTGATTTCCTTGGAAGGTATCATTCATTTGTTCATGGATTTTCATTTTTTATAAATCCAATAGAATTCTGGAATGGAGAAATTTTTCTAATAAAACAAGAAAATGATCTTTTTAAGAAAAATGTATCTCTGGTAAGTTCAACTAACCAAAATTCACAACATCCTTATACATTATGCTTTTCACCATGTCTTGAAATAATTAATGATTCAATAAGTGGTTATCGAACTATGCATCCTCCATTTAACATTTATAAATCTGGAAATAGTGACACCATGTTTTTTGGAGAATCACCAACCACTTTTATATTTGCGTGGGGAAATAATAATCCTGATAATAATATTTATGCTAACGGGGGTATTTACGGTATCGAAAATGAGTACATAAAACCTATAATGGATTTATCCTATTACAGAATTTTAGATGATCAAGGAAATGTATTAATAAAATGTGATGGATCGGAATTAATTCAATATAGTAGTGTTGAGCCGGGTATTTATACGGTTGAAACAGTAAATTTATCATGTCCATTATTAGGAGGTTTTGGCACATCCCAACTAAACGCTACATTTAACATTGGTATAGATGATGCCAGTCCGCCAAACATAATGCTTTTTCAATTCAGGGATAACGAAAATAAACCTAAATATAAAATCGGAAGCGGGGAACAACTGACTCTATTATTCAGTGCTGCTGATTATAATGATGAATACGATACTATTACTGGAGAAATTATTAATTTTACATATCAGCCCGTATTGAATGATTCCACTAAAGTTTTTATAAAAGAATATAATAGTACTTTATGGCAGGAAATTGAAACTGAAAAATATTATGAGGATACAATATCAGGTTTCTATTACAGAACCGACTTATCTGACTATACTAATTTGGATTCTTCTGCACTTTATCTTAAAATAATAATTCAGGATTACAGTCATAATACTTCTGAATATATTATCAGTCCGGCAATTTTAATTGATGGTTACACCATAACGGGCACAGAAAATGAACCTTTTCAAGAAATTGATCTTGAATTTAGCTTATATCCGAACCCTACGACATCATTAGTTAATCTACAAATATCTTCATCTGTGGAAACAAAAGTAATGTTAAATATTTATGACATTAAAGGTACTTTGATTAATTCAATTCCAAATCGGAAAATCAATAAGGGTAAAAACATTATTTCCTGGAATATGGTAGATCAATCAGGATTGATTGTCAAACCGGGAGTGTATTTCTGTATACTGGAAACAGACAATAGAATAATTGCTAAAAAACTGGTTGTAAATTAAATTCCAATGAATTATTCCCAGTTATCACTTCTTTCAGCCTTTCGAGTGTTACGATTGTTTTCATCATTGGACTTTGATCTATAGCCCAACGATATATAGGATATATAACATCTTATCAAACAATAGGTATTCTTCGTCTTCGCTCAAAATGACATTTTAAGTATTTTGCAAATGAATCTGGTAATATTAATTTGTTTTAACCAGAAAAAAAGCCCAAATCATTTGAAATGGGCTAAACACCCAAAGCGGAGCTCTGGAAAGACCAGGGACTTACACCCATTTGCCACCCCAATATTTTATTATTAGTCTTTGTACTTATAAATTTCTTCTTTTTTCATTTTTTGAGTATTTAGGCATTGCAAATATACAAAAAATGTGAAATAAAAAGGAAATGATATTTAATTTTGAAAAATAATTAATTATTTAGGAATGTTATTTATGTAAATCGTGGGATATATGAGCCGATGGCTTTTATTTATATGTTATGTGCTTTTTTTATTTTCTACCTGGAATTTTTAGTATCTCTAATTCACCGGTAGTATCATTTACAAAATAGTTCCTCATTATTTCGGAATGCTGATTATATATATTTTTGTAATCAATTATATATTTATTAATTGTATCAACATGTGTTTCCGAATTTATTTTACCAAACAAAGCCAGTCTATGAACGATTTTTTTCCATAGAATTAAATTGTTTTCCCATATAAAATTAAGGGTATCTTTTATTTGTTCGCCACTAGAGTACATCTGCTTCAATGGTGCAATTCAATATGTTGTCGTAATTGTTGAGTTTTGTGTTATTGCAGTGACTACAAGACCAGAACAAATTATTCCAGTCGAATTTGAGGTCTTTGTCCCCCTCATGGGGAATGAAGTGCTCAACGTTTATGGACTCTGGCTCCTTATACTCGCATATGTAACATTTGTTCATGAAATCATCTTTAATCCTATCAAGTACATTTTCGCATTTGTAGTCACCATTTGCTTTTCCTTTTTCTGTTTCAAGACAAGTCGGTGCAGGTTGTGATTTTTCAAAGTGTACCATCTATTTATTGTCTTTTTTTAGTAAGTTCTGCAATTCGATTTGTTGAAGCTTTACCATAAGTTCTTTTGATAAGTATTTAGGCACATGTACGAAATAGTTACGAAGCTGACGCAACTCGTCTTTCTGTTGGTCATTCAGTTGTTTTGCTGAAGAAAGTTTCTCGAAAATTAGTATTTTCTGTTTGATTTCTTCAGAATATTTGTCTGAATTAAAATAACTCTCAATTATTGCATCGTATGAATAGCCTGAAAGATCATCTGTTACTAGGCCTGATTCTAAGTCGCAAACTACGGCATTAGAAACAGAAGATAGAATAAATGGAGAATGCGTAGTAACTATGAATTGGATTTTAGGAAAAAAGTCAGATAAAAAGGGAAGAACTCTCTTTTGTAGTTCAACATGAAGGTGTGTTTCGATTTCGTCTATCAACACAACCCCTTGAAGGTCATATGCTTTTGCTCCATGTCCTTCCATACGTAGCAACAATTCAGAGGCAATGCTAATAATTGCAGAATAACCGTCCGAAAGAGTATTGAAACTAAAGGGTAGTTTGTTATCCTCAATGATGTTAAAATTGTAATTCTTACGATCAAATTTGAGTTGTAGCGTAGGACATTCAAATAATGTTTGTAGTCTGACTTGTAGTTGATTGAACCATTTATCAATTTTTCGAACTTCATCTTTTTCTCCTTCATCTCGCGCAAATGACCTATCGGCTTTTAAATTTACTATGTACTGAATGAAATCTTGTCTCGCTTTATCACCAATTCTGTATTTCTTTTTAAGATTAATTTTTGTAATTCCATTTGGTACATTTACGTTTGAATGTCTCTTTGCGTCAAAGAAAGCAATTAAATAATTACCTTCATTGACTTCCTTAAAAATTGACTCAGTATTAGCAGTAAACGAAATTTCAACTCTATCAAATTGTTTAATCCATTTTTTGGTTTGTATAATATTATCTTCCAATTGTTTTTTTTGTGCTTCCGACCGATCAGTGATTAGTTGTTTTGACAGTGTTGATAGTTGTTCTTCAAGATAATTTAGATTTTTTAATTGATTCGGGTATTGAAGGTATTGTGTATTATCAACAAAATTCAAATATTTGGACAGGTCGTTTAATAAACTTGTTTTCCCGCTACCATTTTTACCTGTGATAATCAAATGTTTACTTTCCCTGTCAGAGAGAAGTATAGTCAGGTCTCGAATATTCCTTGATTCGTTTACCTGAATCTTTGTTATAAATATTTCATTCATTCGCTTATTTTTTTAAGTTTGCGTCCAACGCATGTATAAATGACATTGTCATTTATATAACTTTAGTTGATTGTATTTAATTTATTGTTAGATTGTGTTGTAAAAAATGAAGTGTAAAAGTAATAATTTTAATACTTTCAACAAAAGAATCGAAAAAGACATTCAGTATCAGTGAACAAAATGTTTTTTAGGTGGTATTTTTGAAGTTATGGTATAAATAGAGTGAAGTAAAAAATTATAAATACAGATTTATTGATTTTTTTGGTGTTTTGGAAACGGTAATTAAGTATATTCTTTTAATGAAACTTATTAACTACCATAGTGATCATCAAGCTTTTTTTCAAAAAGTATAGTAAATTTATTTTTTATAAATTTACTTTTAAAAATACAGTATATAAGTTCAAAAAATTCATCTATTTCAATTTTATCTTTCAATTTTATCTTTTTATCATATTTATTTAGTATATGATCAGTTACT
>CAZREZ010000259.1:0-4739 GCA_964599115.1 uncultured Bacteroidales bacterium | reverse complement strand
TATTAATTTATTACATTATTTTTACTAAATTTAATTACCCGTAAAAAATCGCTGAGTACTCGGGATTGATTATTGGAATTTATTTGAAATTTGGTGCTTGTCATATGTGATTTTTAATATTTATTTGAATTCTTGGACATTATAGACGGAGAATAATTAGTTTTTCAAACAATTCCTATTTTTTCTTTAATTATTTTCAGGGCTAACTCAATTGTATCCAAATGAGTTCTGAAACTTAAAACAGCAAGACGAATAAAAAACTTGTTATCTATCCGGGTAGAACTTAAAAATATTCTTCCGTCTTTTTGAATTTCCTGTATCAGTCTTTCGTTAAATTCATTTGCTTTTCTGTTTTCAGGTAAATATCTGAAAATCATAACAGACAGATCAGGATATGGACCAACTTCAATGTTTTTGATTTTTTGGATTTTTTCGTAAAAATATCTTGTTAACAATATTTTTTCTTCAAGGGCTGCTTTAAAAGGTTTTATCCCAAAAAGCTTTAATGGCAACCACAATCTCATCCCCCTGAAGTGCCTGGTTAATTCGATTGATAGATCGCAAGGGGAATATTCATCAGAAAAATCTTCTGCATCCTGCATATAATTTGCCTGATAATTTTGCGAATTAAATAATTTTTTCTTCTCTTTTATCAATATTGCACCTGTTCCATAAGGCAAGAATAATCCTTTATGGGGATCAATAATAATAGAATCAGCTTTTTCAGTTCCTTTAAAAATTTTTTTACATTCATCAACCAATAGAAAAAAACCTCCATAAGCTGCATCAATATGAAACCAAACATTATGTTTTTTAGCAATTTCTCCGATTTTCTCCAAAGGGTCAACTGCCCCTACATCAGTAGTGCCGGCATTAGCACAAATAAAAAATGGTAATAAGCCTTCTTTTGTATCTTTTTGAATTTGATTGTCAAGAGCTTGAACATTCATTCTGAAATGTAAATCCATAGGAATTTCCCTGATGACAGCTTCACCAAGCCCTGCAATTTTTACAGCCTTATAAACAGAATGATGTGCTTGTTCGGTTATATAAAATACAGTTTTTTGAAAATCATTTGATTTAAGATTTACCGAATCCCTTGCTGTAACGATAGCAATCAGATTTGCTATTGAACCGCCTGAAGTTAAGCTACCGCCTGAAGTTTCAGCAGGAAAGCCAAATATTTCACACATCCACCGTATTAACATATTTTCCATTCTAACTGCTCCGGGCGAAGCAAAGAATAAGCCGGCAAATCTATTTGTTATGTCAGCAAGGTAATCACCCAAAGCAGAAGGGAAGATGCCTCCGCCGGGTATATAGCCCATAAATCTCTGTGATGCAGGATTTATGCCGGGCTTATCTACATTTTTGTTAATAATATCCAGTATTTTTTCAATACTTAACGGTTTATCAGAAACAGGCGAATCATAAATCCCTGCTCCATTATCTTTTGTTGACTGATAAGCTTTTAAGCTACTTAATTTTTCTAAAAATATTTGGCTGTAATTAAATATCTTTTCAAAATATTCTTTTCTTTCTTTTGAAGATGGTTCAAGTTTTTTTGATTCAGTCTCAAGTGATTTTATTTTTTTAATCATGATAATTCATTTCAATTTAAAAAAATATTCTGCTACTGCAACTGCCACTTTATTTGCAAAGATAGTCACAACACAGCCAAAGTGTATCTTTAAATTTTATTCCTCGTCAATCACCTCCCATCCGTAGTCAATGTATTCCCAATCAAAATTGTTATTTTTTACCTTAATCAAAACAAATCCCTCTTCAAATCCGCGATGAGGTCCGCGCCACCAATCTGCTGAAACAGCGCCGCCTGTGATAAAATGAGTACCGTTTACACTAATATCCTCAACAGTATGAAGATGTCCCTGAAGAACAAGTTTAAGGTTGTAATTTTCAAATAAGTCATATACTTCTTTGGCATTAATGACCACTAAGGAGGAATCATTAGCAGTTATGGCAGTTTCGTAAATCTGAGAGTAAACAGTAAAGAATGGAATATGAGTGCTTATAACTATTGGGGTTTGTTTATCAAGTCCGGCTATATCCTGTTTTATCCATTCAATTTGCTCATCATCAATTAATCCGATGTAGCTCTCATTACCTGTATCTTCTGCAGAGTTCAGTATCATAAAATGCCAGTCTTTGTAATCGAATGAATAATAACCGGAACCGATCCGATTAACAAACATTTGCTCTCCATATTCAGGGTGGGACTCGTCCACACCACTTTCATGACGGTAAATACCAAATATCTCATGATTGCCCATTGTATTGTACACATGCATTTTAAAATATTTCTGTGTTTCAAGATACAAATTGTAAAGTGAATCGGCACGACTGAAGGGCTCACCAAGGGCATCCATAATGAGATCACCGCCAGTGATCACAAAATCAGGATGAAGTTGATTGATTTTTTCAATGGCTTTAAGAAAACCTTGTGTTGCATTTCTCTCGGGCTGAAGGTGAATGTCAGTCAGAAAAATGAATGTAAATGATGACGTTTCTTTTTTATCCTGTTCTTGTGGATTGCTCCATGCATGTAATATACCTATCATACAAGCAAGAAAAACCAATATAACAGCAATACAGAAAAATTTTTTCATGTTTTAATTGGTTGATTATTATTTTTTGTAAATATAAACAAATAAAGTAAATGTAGAATAACGAATTATGAATTTAGAATTTAGAAATAAAAATAAGATTCCAAAGAATAAACAAACGGCAATAGTTTACAAAAAATATCAAAGAAATAATAATTCCAATTTTATACAAAGTAACTCCTTCCCCTTTGGGGGAAGGCTGGGAAGGGGGTATAAGTAAAAATGTAGAATTCTGAATATCGAATTTAGAAAGAATAAAAAACCAAACCATTATTTGTAATTCAACCACAAATTTTGTATTTTTGTAATCATGAAAAAGATACTAATATATTTTCTTTTAATCTTTTGTACTTTATCACATTTTCAATCATTTTCCCAACCCAATAAACGAACCAATTTTTGGTATTTTGGCGAAAATGCAGGTCTGGATTTTAATTCTGGGCAACCCTTTTTCGATCCATTAGGCCAAATCTATAATTTACTAGGTACTCATGGCTGTTCAGCTATAAGTGATACAAATGGAAATTTACTTTTTTATTCAGATGGCAAGAAGATCTGGAATAGAGATCATAATATAATGCCTTATAATTATAATCCAGATTTTGAGCCTGGGACACAGATATTGATCACGCCAAAGCCAAACTGTGATACTATTTTTTATGTTTTTGCAATGCGCTTAACTGAATCTCCACAAATGCCATTATTTTATTATACGGTTAATATTAATCTAAATAATGGTTTAGGTGGAATTATTTCTACGGATACATTATTGGACACCTGGGATGCAACAGAAAAAATTACAGCTTCTTATCATAAAAATAAGCACGATATTTGGGTTGTTACAAGAAAATTTGCGAATGATAGTTATGCAGCTTTTCTTATCAATTCGGATGGTGTAAATTCATCTCCCGTATTAAGTCCAGCGCCTGACAGAGATTTTAGCTCTGGACAAGATGTAAGGGGTTATATGAAAATATCTTATGATAAGAAATATTTAATATCTTGTTATTACGGTGGTGGCAGTGCCGATGAAGCATATGCTGAAGTATGTGATTTTGATTGCAATACTGGTATTGTTAACTATATTCATTCATTTTGCCTACACAATACAATAGTTTACAATATTCCATACAGACCATATGGATGTGAATTTTCACCTGATTCAAAATTTGTTTACATAAGTCAATACATAATAGTGGAGGGTATCGGTCATATTTACCAATATGATTTGCATTTAGCTCACGATTCTATTTTATTTCCCCAATCAGCAGTAAAGATTGGAGAAGGTCATGGTCATTCCCTTCAACTTGGTCCGGATGGAAAAATTTATTGCTCAGGCATGGAGTCTGGAGGAGCAAATGAATGGCTTGGCATTATTCATAAGCCATGGAAACATGGGTTGGATTGTGAATACCAACAATTTGGTGTAAGTTTAAATGATAGACTGTCAAAATTTTGCCTTCCAAACTTTATAACTGATTATTTGTTTCGCTTCGATTTTAATGGCATCTGCGAAAGCGACACATTCACTTTCGATCCCTGGTTTTTTCCAGAGCCTGTTTCCATACAATGGGACTTTGGTGATCCTGCATCCGGGGCAAATAATACTTCATCAATACCTCATGCCACACATGAATTTACTGATGGAGGTATTTATGAAGTTTCAGTTACTGTGGTTTATCCCAGTGGGCGCATAGAAGAAACTTCACGCAAAGTAGAAGTTGAATATTCTCCCGAGCCAGACCTTGGCCCGGATACCACAGTTTGCAGCGGTCAGGAAGTTGTGCTGGATGCAGAATGCGGACCCCATGCTTATTCATGGAGCACCGGGCAGGTTGGAGTAAGCCAGATCACTGTTTCGGACTCAGGATGGTATTGGGTGAGGGTGCAGAGTGAAGCAGGATGTTATGCTTTTGATTCAATTTATGTTGGCTATTTTCCTCCTGCTATCATTGATACTCAAAATCTTGAAATTATCCCTACAACCTGCGGCGGAAGCATGGGCGTAATCCACGGATTGATAGTTTCCGGAAATCCACCATTTCTCTATCAATGGATTGATGACCTTGGCAATCCAATAGCAAATACTTTAGACATATTTCATTTGCCTGTTGG
>CAZREZ010000258.1:0-4770 GCA_964599115.1 uncultured Bacteroidales bacterium | reverse complement strand
GAGACTTACGATACAATAACTGGCAAAATGAAGAAAATAGTTATAAAAAAGAAAGTTTAAAAAAATACATAAAACCATTTTACGAAAAAGCAATCGAAATAAAACTTTCTGTGGATTTTACGAGTCTTAAAACCAGATTAAAGGAAATCACAGAATAACTATGCACAACAAAAAAATAAATTCAATAGCGGGTTGAAGAGCAAATTGAAAGGATAGAATTCTTAAAATGTGCTAAATTGCAAAATGGAAAGAAAGTACAAATTTAAGCCGCTACAGAAATTTATTTTGAGCGTTGTGCACAATCCCCCTACGGAGAAAAATTCCGTTGAATATTTTCGCTAACGAAAGGGGAAAAATGTTTAAAAATGAAAGAAATTGAAAAAATATTAATTAACTGTAAATTAAACAATTAAATTTGACGTTAGTTGGAATTTAAAAAGACTACTCAGAATTATTTTCGAGATTTAACTAAAAACTATAAAAATGAATAAAGATGAAATTGTCGAATTGTTAACCGAATACAGAGATACTCTTGATTCAAAAGACAGAGAAGAAATCTTAATGATAACTGGTTCAGTAGACTCAATAATTACAAATTACCTTACCAGTAGTGTGGCATTAAAGAATGACTTGATGAATATTAGAAAAAACATAAGTTATTTAGTTAACACTAAAAGTGATTCTTTTATTCATGGAATAACCCTTGATAATCAAAAAGTTATTTTTAAAAAATATTTAATTACTTTAATAAATCAAATTTCAAAACTTGGAATTCCTGATAAGGATAAAAATCAAGACAATTCAGTTAATGTAAATGTTTCTCAAAATCAAACTCAAGATCAGCATCAGTCACAGAAAATTGTATTTGATATTTTTATTGAGTCAATTAAAGATGAAATAACAGGAAAACAATTAAAAGAATTAAAAGCAATAATCAATGAAGAAAAAGAGCCTGAAAAAGCTAAAAAGAAAATTTTAGACAAATTAAGCAGTTTTGGAATAGGTATTTGTTCGAATATATTGACAAATATAATTTCAAATCCAATAGTATGGGGAGGAATATTATAAACAGCACACAACAACGGCTAATAAAAAATGGCAGTTCGTACTCGGTAGAGAGGTGGGCTTTTCGTTCCCACTTTTTTGTCGGGCGACAAAAAAGCAGCCCGAAAATCTGCCACATTTCATAGCCAAACCGTCAGACTGTCTAAAAACCTAACAATATTTTCTTAATAACTAATACAGGAAAATCACTTACATCAGTATACTTATATATTTATCCATTTCTTCATTTAAATAGCCAGTTTCATATTTTGTATAAATCTTTGTTGTCTTTATGTCAATATGTCCTAACAGCTTGCTTATAACATCATAGTCATTTATATATACATAGAGGGCAATTACAAAGAACCAAAAAATATCAAATAATTTAGAATCAATATAAATTATACAATATCTTGACAAATTATTTGCATATTTAAAAAGTGTGGTATAATTTTACCACAAATATTAACCAATTATGAAAAAATAAGAAAATGAAGAAAAAAGAAACATTTGGAAATTTTGTTAAGGAGAAAAGACTACAAAACAAAATTTCTTTAAGAGAATTCTGCAAAAAAGCAGATTTTGATCCAAGCAATTGGAGTAAAATAGAAAGAGACTTGGCAATGCCCCCAAAAAGTGAAACTATTTTGAAAAAAATATCTAATGTTTTAGATATAAAGTCCGGTAGTGAAGATTTTTTACTTCTACATGATTTGGCAGCATTTTCTTCAATTCCTAAAGGATTAATTGAAAACAATAAATTATTGGAGAAACTTCCTGTTTTTTTTAGAACAGCCAGGGGTGAGAAACCAACAAAAAAAGAGCTGGCGGATTTATTAAACCTTATTAAACAAGGATGAAAAAAAGTACCATTATCCCTCAAAGATAAAGTTGAAAAATACAGAGAACTTTCTCAAAATAATGATAATGATAAACTTATTGAAGCTATTGCCAGAAATATAAATCAAGAGTTTGAAGTGTCACATTAAGTTATATTGAGAAGGATAAGAACCGAAAAAATATGGCATGAATTATTCCCTGAATGATAATATTTTAATAGGCCGATCATTCAAAAAACCTTTATAATTATTTGTGTCTTGGATGTATTCTGACTCATCCGATGACTTGAAGTCATCGGATGAGTATTTATGGACACACAGGTTTTTAATTTTGTGGTACCACCTGGAATTGAACCAGGGACACACGGATTTTCAGTCCGTTGCTCTACCAACTGAGCTATGGTACCGGAAATTTTGAAGCGGCAAAATTACATAATTTTTTTTAATTAAAACACTTTATTTTTAATAAATTTGCAAAACAATATATACACTTGCAGTATGAAGCTAATTATTGATTTTGGAAATACATTAAAAAAGATTGCAATTTTCAACAAAGACGAAATTGTTGAATTAAAAGTATATGAGCAATTTTCAACAAAACAATTTTCAGAAATTACAAATTCATATAAAAATATACAATCTGCAATAATATCTTCGGTTATTGATTATCCCTTATCTTTAAAAAATTATTTAAATAATAATTTTAATTTTATTGAACTTACCGAAAATACACCTGTTCCGGTTATTAACAAATACAAAACCCCTGAAACACTGGGCAGGGACAGATTGGCTGCAGTAGTTGCTGCGAATCACATGTATCCGAATGAAAATTTACTGGTTATTGATGCGGGAACTTGCATTACTTATGATTTTATCAACTCGAAGAAAGAATATCTTGGAGGTGGCATATCACCGGGAATTTCAATGAGATTTCAGTCATTGCATAATTTTACAGATAAGCTTCCGTTACTAAAAATGAAATATTACGACACCTTAATTGGTTGTACTACCGAAGATTCAATTTATTCGGGTGTGATAAACGGGGTTATTGCTGAAATTGAGGGAATTATTGAAAAATATAATAAGAAATATTCTTCGTTAAGAATTATTTTTGGTGGTGGTGATATAAAATATTTTGATAAAAGACTAAAAAATAACATCTTTGCACTCCCAAATATTGTTTTGTTGGGCTTGAATGTAATATTGGATTTTAATAATAATTAACAATCTATATTTAAATAATTTAGCATTAACCATTATATTTGCAGAATTATAAATATATAATACAATTGATTATCAGGGCAATTAGGAAATATAATATATTTAACAATCAGGGATTAATATTCAGAATTTTTTTAAGCTTAATATTATTTTTTAGTTTTATTTGTTTATCGGCTCAAACAAGGATAAACTCACCTTATTCAATATACGGTATCGGTCATATTTCAAGTAGAAGCAATAATATCAGGAGCATGTCAATGGGAGGAATTGCATATGCATTAAGTAGTCCGGGTTTTGTTAATATAGCTAATCCGGCTTCTTACACAGCCTTTGATTCAATTTCATTTGTTTTTGACGGAGGTATTTTTGGTGCTTTGGTTACGTTAAAATCAGTTAATCTGAGTCAAAAAACAAATTATGCGTCAATAAATTATTTAACTTTCGGTTTTCCGGTTACAAGGTGGTGGAGAAGTAGTTTCGGCTTGCTTCCTTTCAGTGATGTTGGGTACAATA
Organism: uncultured Bacteroidales bacterium; assembly: GCA_964599115.1. Lineage (GTDB taxonomy): Bacteria > Bacteroidota > Bacteroidia > Bacteroidales > JADFUO01 > JADFUO01. Next base: position 1,153 of record CAZREZ010000258.1, on the reverse strand, counting down.
TTTCTAATGAAGTAGAGGTTGAGAATGTTGGTTTGGTAAGATATCTGAATCAGGGACTGGGCGGGTTAAATCAGGCTTACTGGGGCAATGCATTTAAAATTAATGACAATCTTTCTGTTGGAATAAATGCTGCTTATTTGTTTGGAACTATTGATAAACAACTTTCAACCACATTTCCCGATTCAGTTGAAATGATTAACACGCGTATTTTTAATTCAATAACTGCAGATGATTTTTATTTTACCTACGGGCTACAATACCATAAAGAATTAAAAAATAAATTAATGTTTGGAGCTGGTGTTGTTTTTAGCAGTTCAACAAAAATCAAAGCTAAGAAAAAACACCTTGCAACAACCTATTTTGGAAGTAACCTTGCTAATATTGCATTTTTCAGAGATACTATTGAGTATGATCCCTCAATCAGAGGAGATATTATGATACCTGCTTATATTGGCTTAGGATTAGTTTTACAAAAAACCGATAAATGGTTAATTGGCGCTGATTATACCTGGCAAAACTGGAAAAAATATTCTGCATTTGGCTCAGAAGATTCATTAAATAACAGTATGAATATTTCAGTAGGAGGCCAATTTACACCAAATAGGTACAGTATATTGTCATACTGGGAAAGAGTAAGTTATAGGATTGGGTTCAGGTATTACAATTCTTATTTAAAACTACATAACAAAAAAATAGATGGTTTTGGCATAAGTTTTGGATTAGGTTTTCCATTAAGAAAGTCACGATCAACAATTAACCTCGGTTTTGAAATTGGACAATTTGGAACAACTGAAAATAAATTATTACAAGAAAATATTATTAAATTTTCCCTAGGACTTTCAATTCATGAAAGATGGTTTGTTAAAAGTAAATATAAATAATTGGAAACAATAAAAAATTAATGCTATGAAAATAAGTCACTTATCTGTTATTTTATTAACTATTGCTTTGAGTTTTATTACAATTACAGGACAAGCGTCGCTTGATAAATTAGACAAAATATCATTAACTCAAATTAATGGAGATGACCAGGATGGCAAATACGGAAAAGACAGTGCTTTATGTGTTATGAATATTTCTTTGTATTTGGAATTTTATAAACAATGGAAAAACAGCAAATATGAAAATGAAGCTATAAAAGATATTATCGCAC
>CAZREZ010000257.1:0-4788 GCA_964599115.1 uncultured Bacteroidales bacterium | reverse complement strand
AAAAAATATGTAAATGAAAATTGAAGCAGGTATAATACTATAAATGACTGGTAATATGATTTATAAGAAATTATAATATCATCCAGTATCAGTGCAAAAAATATAATAATTACTCCAATAAACGACACCAACACTGTTTGCCCAAATTCTCTTAACCTTGATTTCCTGTAAATTTTTCGGTAAGTACCTATTAAAACATAAAGTAATAACCAGAAAAGAGGAACAGCTATAATACCTATCCAGAATTTCTCATCCCCAAGAATATCTTCCCAATTACTGAAAACCTGGGGATTAACGGTATATTTCCTGTAAATAAAAAATATACTCCAGGCAAGTGCAGCAGACACAAAATCAGCAATCACATATTTTATTACCTGTCGTTTTTTATTCATTGTATTGATATTATTCTTTTTTATCTGTGAACTAATTTAATATTATCAAATAATAATTCAACTTGCGTTACTCCAATCTCATTATTTGCCTGAAAATATACCTTAAAATCATCAGCATCAACTGATCCGCTTACAGTGGGAGTGAAATTAATATATATTTTCTTCCAATCATCTGTATTATTGATAATTATAATCGGTATTTGTTCAATCTGACTGATTGATTGTGCATATACACCAATAACAACTAAATTATTAATTTTGAAATTAAGCTCTAAAAAAACAGGTGAACCAAGCCCTGGTAATTCATAGGAATCTTTTGTTGCAATTTCGAGAAAATAGCGTGAAACATCTAAATAAGATATACCTGAATAATGTCCCTGAAATACTAAAGGTGAATTATAAGCAGTTGTATCAATTGTAGTGTCGCTCCTTGTTGTGGGTTCTAATGAGATGCTTCCGGATTCAAAATCTTCCATCCATGTAAACTGGGTATTTGACATATATTGAGTTGTTGGGTTTACAGTGTCAATATTATCAATAATAAAATTAAAATTTTCATAAATAATTGATTCATAAAACGGATAAGGTATTCGAGTGGCTGCAATTCCATTCATTTTAATACCCGCTTTTAATGTTAGCTTATGAATACCTTCCTTTAAAACAGGAAAGGTTACCGGTAATTCAAAAGCACCGATTAAGTTATCATCAACATAAACCCAAACATCAACAATACTATGCGAAGCAGTTCCTTGCAGTTCATAATCGGTAACTAATCCGATTGAATCAATATGAAGATAGGATGGAATGGTTTGATCGGATTCAAATTTATCACATGAAATAAAAAAAATCAAAAAGGGCAAAAAACCAATTATTAATAATAGTTTACTCAATGTAAGATTCATATAGCTGGCTTTTGGAAAATTATTATTGCCCAAAATACTTGAACGATATTTATTTGAATATATTGTCTGATTTTTTATTTAGATTATTGACTAATCTTATAAATTTTTCTATAAATTATTTATCGACAATTTTAACTTTTCAATTATCCTGTATGCAACGTCCAATGCGTTATACCCATCATTAATAGTTACCTGTGGTATTGTGTTATCAACTATTGATTTGTAAAAATACTCCAATTCGGTTTTTATAGCATTAATTGTATTTATTTGAGGTTTATCAAAAAATATTTGTTTTGAACCTTTATTCTTGCCAAGATCAATAATCATTGCAAACGGATCATCAATTTTTTCTTTAATGTCTTTCATACGAACAATTTCAACTTCTTTGCTTAAAAAATCCACCGAAATATATGCATCACGTTGAAAGAATCTTGATTTACGCATGTTTTTCATTGATATTCTGCTTGCTGTGAGGTTAGCCACACAACCATTATCAAACTCAATCCTTGCATTAGTGATATCGGGAGTATCGCTTACTACAGCAACACCACTTGCACTTATCTTTTTAATATTTGATTTTACCACACTTAAAACAATATCAATATCGTGTATCATTAAATCAAGAACAACAGGTACATCAGTGCCACGTGGATTGAATTGTGCCAAACGGTGAGTTTCAATAAACATAGGTTGAGTAAAATATGGCTTTGCTGCAATAAAAGCAGGATTGAACCTTTCAACATGCCCGACCTGAACTTTTACATTTGCCTCGTCAGTAAGTGAAATTAATCTGCTGGCTTCCTCTGGTGTTGTAACTACAGGTTTTTCTATAAAAACGTTTTTAAACTTCTTCAATGCTTTTACAGCACAGTTAAAATGTGAAACTGTTGGTGTTACAATATCAATCACATCAACAGCCTCTATAAGACTATCAATAGAATTGAAATATTTTACATCAAATTCTTTTTTTACTTTTTCAGCATTATCTTTATCAGGATCATAAAACCCAACTAATTGATATTCCTTAATTTCTTTTATACACTTTATATGTATTTTGCCAAGATGCCCTGCACCTAAAACTCCAATTTTCAGCATTTTTAAATTTTTTGCAAATGTAATTTTTTATGCTTAATTAAATTATTATTTTCGCAAAAAATACTTTAGAAACCATTAATATAAAATGATTGATTCATATAAACATAAAGGTTTAAGAAAAAAATTAGTTGAAGGTATAAGAAACAAAGGAATACAGGATGAAAATGTTTTAAAAGCAATTGAAAAACTTCCACGACATTTTTTTATGGATTCATCATTTCTTGACTTTGCATATCAGGATAAGCCTTTTCCTATTGCTTCGGGACAAACCATTTCGCAACCATATACCGTAGCTTTTCAAACAGAACTTTTAAAAATTAAAAAAGGTGATAAAGTTTTGGAAATTGGCACAGGATCAGGTTATCAGGCATGTATTTTAATAGAAATGGGTGCTAAAGTCTTTTCTATTGAACGACAAAAAAAATTATATCATAAGTCAAAAAAATTCCTTCCTTCAATAGGTTATAATCCAAAGATATTTTACGGTGATGGATATAAAGGACTGCCTGCTTTTGCACCTTTTGATAAAATTCTTATTACAGCAGCTGCCCCATTTACCCCAAAAAACCTGATAGAACAATTAAAAATCGGTGGTATTCTTGTAGCTCCTGTAGGCAACTCAGATTTTCAAATTATGAAAAGTATTGTTAAAACTTCTGAAAACTCCACTGAAGAATACGAACATGGAACATTCAGGTTTGTTCCTCTGTTGAAAGATAAAGCTGATGACTAAATAATATTTATACTATCTTTGCGTTTAAATTCATTAATTAATATTATTAACCAATTAAATCTTTAAAAATGAAAAAACTAAGTTATTTATTAGTAGCAGTTATTTTGTCGGGACTTACAATTATATCTGCTTGTAAAAAAAGCGATGATGATACTGTTGATAAAAAACCAACCATTAGTTTCAAAGGAGGTAATGATTATACATCTTCTGATGTAACAATAGCTACCGGTGATTCAATTAAGGTTGGCGTAATTGCGTTATCAAACACAAATTCAAATGCAAAACTCAACAAATTTACTCTAACACTTACTTCAAACAATGTTCCCCAGGTTTTGCTTGATTCAACTTTAAACATTTCCACATTTGATATTAATTTCTTTATAAAATTCGCTAATGAGGCTGTATTTCGCTTATCTGCAAGAATTACAGATAAAGACGGGGAATCGCAAGAAATAGCTTTTAATGTTACAGTTGCTACTTCAGCCGGACCAATCTATGAGTATTCAAACACTCTATTAGCAGCTCAGCAAGTAACAGATATTGGAAGTTCCTTTGCATCTATGACCGGTGATATTTGGTTACTGGAAACAGCAAAAGCAAATGCAAATAAGGTTGATTTTCTTTATTTCTACGGAGCAACAAATCTTGCAACACTTGCTTCCCCTGCTGATGAAGCTGCCGGAACAATATATAATGATACAATTAACGGCTTACAAACATGGAGTGTAAGAAATAATACTCTCTTTAAAAAAATTACAACAGCTGTTGACTGGGGATCAATTACAAATGATGCTTTAATTGTTGAATTAACCGCTTCAGGTGTTACAGAAACAAAGATCAATGAATTGGCAGTTGGTAATGTGCTTGCATTTATCACTGATCCTGCCAAACCTGAATTTTCCGGAAAAAAAGGCTTGATAAGAATTACCGCAATAAATACCGGTGATGAAGGAGATATTATTTTTGATGTAAAAGTTCAGGAATAATAAAGCTGATACTGAATAGAAATATATAAAACCATATATGATAACCGACGGGTTAATCCGTCGGTTTTTCAAACTTAATTTCTTTAATAATAAATGAGGTGCTTTTAGTGCCTCTTTTTTTTATGGTTAAAATTTTCTATAATATAATTTACTTTATATTCAATATCCGAATTTCCATCTATCCAATGTATCTTAAAACCATTCCTTTCCATTCTTCTGAACCATGTCATTTGCCGCTTGGCAAACTGATGAATGGCGGTATTCAGCTTCTGGAACATATCATTATAATTGAGTTCGCCAATTATATATTGAGTTATATATTTATATTCCAAGCCGTAAAATTTTAATTGTTCAGGTATTATTCCTTTTGATAATAAATTCTTCACTTCTTCAAGCATACCGCTTTCCAGTCTTGCTTTTAGCCGTTCGGTAATTCTTTTTCTAATAATATTTCTATCAAAATATATCCCGAAAATTTCATTTTTTATTTTTGGAAAATCAGAGATCAAATCAGGATTTTCTTTGTAATAATTTTGAATTTCAATTGCCCTTATTAACCGTTCTCTGTCTTTTGAGTCGGTTACATTATGTAATGAACGAAAAGAAGAAAGCATTTTAACCAATTCATCCGTTTTCTTTTTTTCTAAAATTTCCCTTAAACTTTTATTTTCAATAACTTT
>CAZREZ010000256.1:0-4820 GCA_964599115.1 uncultured Bacteroidales bacterium | reverse complement strand
AAAATTTTTCGCCCTAAAATTACTTACAGTCCCTTTAATATCGCCAGAAATCTTAATTTTGTTTTTCATTACAAATAACTCAGGTGCAAAATATCCGATATCATGAAGATTTAACACCGAAGATCCAATTGTTGTTTTAATTTTTACACTTGTTAAAAAATTTTCAAAACTTTTAAAACTTCTAAATGTAAAAGTTAATTTCAATGAAAGTTCAGAATTATTAGTAATAATTTTCAGGTGGTCGGCTTGAATTAGTTGAGAATTTACTATAAAATCACCTTTAAATTTTTGTATTTTAAAGCCACTTGTATCTTGTAACGATAAATTATTAATTTTCGCCCAGATAGTGTCATTAATAATTTCAATATTTCTGAAATCCAAATTTAAGTCAGATATATCTAAGTCTGTAAAACTAATTCCTTCACGTGATCTAACTTTATCTTGATTCTGATACTTAAAACGTGAATCTTTGATTTTTAAAACATTACATTGTATCTTCCAGTCATTTTTTTCAGATGTATCAATAACTTCAGATGATTTACCTGAATCAAAATAATCAGTAATAAAATTATAATTCATAGTTGAATCACCCTTGTATTTTATTAATCCGATTTCGGATTTTTCAAGAATCAGCTTGTTAACTTCAATAATGTTGTTTTTTATTTTCAGCTTCTGAATATTTAAGCTGAGGTTTTCAACACTCAAAATCGTATTATCGTGTAGATCTTTGACTAATACATCAGATAAAACAATATCAAAAAAATTTGAAACTTTCACGCTTCCTATCTTGATTTCAGTATGTAATTCTTCTGAAAAATAATTAGCTGCAGATTGTGCTAAAAAAGTTTGAACAAACGGGCTTTTTAAAAGAAAATATAATGATACCGGTAATGCAAGAATTACCATAAAAGTATATATTAATATTCTTCTAATTCTTTTTTTGATAACTTTGTTCTTTAAAAAATTCACAATTACAGCTACTAAATTAAAATGGGCACTTACATTCTAAGTATTGAGTCTTCGTGTGACGACACTTCTGCGGCAATTATAAAAAACACCAAAATTCTTGCCAATATTGTTGCAAATCAGGAAGTGCATAAAAAATACGGTGGTGTTGTTCCTGAATTAGCATCAAGGGCACATCAACAAAATATAATACCTGTAATTGAAAGTGCCATAAAAAAAGCAAAGATAAATAAAAAACAGCTTAATGCAATTGCTTTTACTCGCGGGCCGGGATTGCTTGGTTCATTACTGGTAGGTACTTCATTTTCTAAATCCTTTGCACTGGGATTAAATATTCCGTTGATTGAAGTTGACCACCTGCAGGCGCATATTCTGGTACATTTTATTGAAGATGAAGAAGATAAATCAATACCTGAATTTCCTTTTTTATGTCTTACTGTCTCAGGGGGGCATACTCAAATAGTTATAGTAAAGGATTATTTTGACATGGAGATAATCGGGAAAACTATTGATGATGCAGCAGGAGAAACATTTGATAAAGCTGCAAAAATTCTCGGACTCCCCTATCCTGGAGGACCTGAAATTGACAAATACGCAAGGGAAGGCAACCAGGATATTTTTAAATTTTCCGAACCTGTTATCCCTGATTTGAATTTTAGTTTTAGCGGTTTAAAAACATCATTTTTATATTTTATCAGAGACAGGCTTAAAGAATATCCCGGGTTTATTGAACAAAACCAAGCTGACCTTTGTGCTTCAATACAATTAACTATTATCAATGTGTTGATGGGAAAATTGAAAGCAGCAGCAAAAAAAACCGGCATAAAACAAATTGCAATAGCAGGAGGAGTCTCAGCCAATTCTCAACTCAGGAAAGTTCTTAAAGACACAGAAAAAGAACTGGGCTGGCAGGTTTTTATTCCCAAATTTGAATATACAACCGACAATGCAGCTATGATAGCTATTACAGGATACTTTAAATTTCTAAAAAAAGATTTTACCGATCAAAAAGCTGTGCCTTATGCTAGGGCTTCATCTCAATAAATTTGTTTTCCAATACTGGTAATAAACTTTGTCTTTGACTGTTATAATGAAAATAATAATTAGGCAAAACATTTTCAGGAAGGTATTTTTTTATGTATTCATTCATATTATAATCATAAATATATGATGCATATTTTTTACCTAAAAACTCAGCAAAATCATAAATATCATCAACTGTAAGTGTATCAATTGTGTATTTATATTTAACTTCAGAAGTAAAAGGCATTTGCCTGAAACTGCCCTCAACATCATCAAAGGTATAAGCACTTGTAAATAAAATTTTGCTTTCCTGGTTTTGTTTATTCAACTCTGTTATTTCAAACCATGAATTAATATTTACAGCATTAAGGTCAAACTCCATATAATAAAGATCTCCATCATTGAAATATTCTTCATCTCTCACAGGCATAATATATTCCTCGAGTTCTATCTGTGATAAATTCACGATAAACGAAGGTGGTGAGATAAGCATAAAAGTATCAGTTTTGCTTTCAGTAAAGATTTTAAAACCATATTGTTTCAAGCCACTAATCAGACTCTCAATATATTTTTTCAAAATAATTGAATCTGATATATTCTGAATATAAAGGCTGTTTGCAAATAAAGTTGAGTCCAATTTCCACTCATTAAGGCTATCGGCATTTTCAATTTCAAACTGTTTAAGGCTGGTCTTGTAAACATAATCCGGATAAAGGATAAGCATTGAACCTGGCTTGTTCAGTTCAATATATTGTTTTGCAATTTTTCTTTCAATACTACATGAAAACAACAAAAGCGCTATGATAAAAAAAAATATTTGTAAATAATATTTACATACTAATAGAATACTTTTCGCAAAATTTATTAGTATAGACATGATATTTGTTTCAGGTTTCAGCTTTCAAGTTTAAGGTTTTAGGTTATTCCTTGTAACTTGCAATTGTTTAATGAATCTCCATCCAATATAACTTGAATAGAAAAAAGTAATTTCTAAAAGTCAATGATCATTTGTTGGTTCCGATCATGTTCCTCTTTATCTTTATCTTTTTTCTTTACCTTAGTATTATTTTCACCATTATTAACTTTGGTTTCAGCAATATTATTGTCATTAACTTTATGATTTTCTTGTTGAGATTCTTCTTCTTTCTCACATGGAGCAGCATCTAATAAAACAATCTTTTTTATTCCTTTATTTGAGATACGCTTACCTCTTGCCTTATAACTTTTAATGGCAATAAAATCAGCTAATTGAATAATTTCATTTTCAACACTTCTTTTATCTGATTTTGCTTCAAAAAACACTTCTATCCTTGGTAAGCTGTCAATACTAATATTTATAAATTCAGCATCAGGATGTTCACCTATAAAATTAACTTTTTTACTTCCATTACTTTGTTGGTCAATCTTAAATCTTTTAACATAATATTTTTTCTGATTTCCCTCAAGATAAACAACAGAAATAATTTTATCAGGATTAAACTTTTCAATTCTTATCATATCTTCATCAAAATGAGTTGATAAGTCGTAATTAACCAGTTTATAAGTTCCGTTCTGCATTATTGTAAGAATTTTATCATCACCTTTAAAAGCACCGAGGTAATCACCGCGTTGTTCTGAATTAAGGCGATTTACAGTATCGTCATACCAGATATCCCTTGCACCAAGTGTAGATACACCCTCTTCTCTTTGAAGTATATTTTTAACTATATGACGAGTAAGAATATTCCCTTTTGAATTTCTTCCTTTTATAGTCAAGATGCTAAAATCATATTCAAAAGCTAACTTTTTAAGTTTGGGTTTCGGTTTTAAACTAACTTTTACAATTTCTGCTTCACCATTAGGATTAGCAGTAAAATACATAACTTTAGTACCTTCAGCACCCTTAGTCAGGTTATACTCTTTATCGCGAGTTATTCCTTTTACAGGAAACCGTTTCACCATAATTTTTCCTCTTCTACCATCGCGATATATCATATTATAAATTGTCCTGTCATCATTTTTCTTAAAAACATCAATATGAATAATATTTTTCCCAACAAATATTTTTGTTGAAACTTTGGTCACCAAAAAAGTACCATCCGAACGAAATACGATTATATCATCAATATCAGAGCAATCACAAACATATTCATCTTTTTTAAGGGAAGTGCCTGCAAAACCTTCTTCACGGTTAACATAAAGTTTTTGTGAAGCGGCTGCAACCATGGTAGCCTGTATAGTATCAAAATTTCGTATTTCGGTTTTTCGTTCCCTGCCTTTACCGTATTTCTTTTTTATTTGTTTATAAAAATTTATTGCATAATCAACCAGATGCTCAAGATGATTATTTACTTCATCAATCTCAAATTCAATACCTTTAATAATTTCATCAGCTTTGAATGAAATGTATTTTGATATTCTTTTAATTTTTATTTCAGTTAACCTGATAATATCTTCTTTTGTTATTTCCCTTAAGAAATTGCTTTTAAACGGTTCTAATCCTTTATCAATAGTCTCTAAAACCGATTCCCAAGTTTTACATTTTTCAATATTACGATATATTCTTTCTTCAATAAAAATCTTTTCCAGAGATGAAAAGTGCCATTGTTCACGGAGTTCTTTTTTTCTGATCTCCAGTTCCATTTTAAGAAGCGACACCGTATTATTTACTGAGGTTTTAAGTATTTCTTTAACTCCTGTAAATTTAGGTTTACCCTTTTCAATCACGCATGAATTAGGAGAAATAGATATTTCGCAATTAGTAAATGCATATAAAGCATCAATAGTTTGATCTGGTGAAACACCTGTTGTAAGATTGATAATTATTTCAACATCCCTGGCAGTATTATCAT
>CAZREZ010000255.1:0-4826 GCA_964599115.1 uncultured Bacteroidales bacterium | reverse complement strand
ATTCAAATACCCACCCTTGCCCCTCAACAGCCTTAGATCCTAATCACTTTGTAACCATATTCGTGAATAGTAATAATTCATGGTTAGGCACTGCCAAATTGGGTACAATTTTACCAAGTCCTGTACTAACCATTGCCAGTTCAAATATTACTTGTGCAGGAGTTCATTCTGTTCCAATTCTTGTATATGAACTCAATGATGTTGCTGAGTTTTCCTTGTTTTTGGCTTATGATACAACTAACCTAACTTATACATCTTATCAAAATATCAACACTCAGTTAATCAGTGATTCTTTAAGTGTTACTGATAATTCAGGAGAAATCAATATTTCTTACAGTTCCAATATCCCGGTAAGTATACTTACAGACACCTTAATTGAACTAATATTTAATGTTGATACTATTCAATACTATAATATTGAGAACCTGACTTGGAATGATTCATTAAGCTATTACATTAACATTTCGGGAGATTCAGTAGAAACTAATTTTGAAAATGGTAATATACATATATTAGCATCAGTTGGAGATATTGGTCCTATTATTGGATCCGACAGCATCTGCCAGGGAACATTAAGTGAGACCTATATGATTGAGGCAATTTTAAATGGCTTAACATATACATGGAATCTGGTACCGGATATTGCAGATTCAATTATCGTTCATGACACAACTGCTACAGTTTATTTTCAATCCGGGTATAATGGTTCTGCTGCGCTTTCAGTATATGGTTCAAATTACTGCGGTAATAGTGATACTTCATATTTAAACATAAATATTATTGCCCATCCTTCATCTACAGCAGGATCAGACACAACAATATGCGAGAATGTTAGCTGTACACTTAATGGTTCTGCTAATAACTATGATCATGTCTACTGGGCCACATTGGGTGATGGTAATTTTGATAACCCTTTTCTACTTAATCCAACATATACTCCCGGCGACGGAGATATTAGCAATGGGAATGCAAGTTTAATTTTGTTCGCCTACGCAATAAGTCCATGCCTGGGCGAAGTTGGAGACACCTTAAATCTTGCTATATCATACCTTCCGGAAGTTGACGCTGGCTATAATGATTCTATGTGTGCAGGGAATTCATATTTACTTAATGGTATGGCAAATTATTATTCATCTATAAACTGGACTACATTTGGAGACGGTAGCTTTAATGATACTACACAATTATCAACATACTATTTACCAGGGCCAAATGATATAGATAATGGCAGTGTATATTTGTTTTTAACAGCTTTTCCCCTTTCTCCATGCGTTGAAATAGTTTCAGATTCCATTTTGATTTCAATTTTAACGATTCCATCTCAACCTAATACCCCACAAGGCCCTGTTGTTATTATATTGGACACATGCCTGAGCACTGAATATTTTACAGACACTGTTGAAAATGCTATCTCGTACATATGGTATCTTGAACCACTTGATGCAGGAATAATTAGTGGTATTGGCATCAATGCAATAGTGAATTGGAATCAAAACTTCACAGGGGTTGTTGCTTATATATATGTTGAGGCAGTGAATGAATGTGGGGAAACATCTTCAGATTCCCTAATTGTTGACATAAGTCCTGTTGGACTATCTCTTCAAAGCAACAAACCGGAAATCACCATCTCACCAAACCCCTCAAAAGGTATGTTTAATATTTCCATTAAAGGTTCAGAAAATTATGCTGACCTTTCGGTTATAAATGCTAATGGTATGATTATTAAACAAAAAAGAATAAAAATGTCAGGAAATGAGTATGTCTACAAGTTGGATTTAAGTAATGAATTATCAGGAATTTATTACGTCCGGTTTATAATAAAAAATGTATACCTAATAAAAAAAATATTTGTATATCATTAATACTGATTTTTAGGTTTTCATAAGATACCAAAGGTTACTAAAGTGTAGCGTATTTACTAACATTCACAGTAATTGAATGAATAAATTTTTTTACCAGGAAAGATTACAAAGAAATGCGGGAAAGTATATTTATGGAGAAAGTTTAGATTTTGAAAAAATAATTTGATTGATAAAACAAGAAAAAACAGCAGGTAAAAATCATAAATAATTTTTCAATCAAAAATAAATCTAAAATCGTTACCCCGATGGCTATCGGGGGTGTTCTTAAATCAATTTGTTTGCAGCTCGCTGCGTTAGGAATAATGCAGGTTAATAATAACCATCCCTGATAAGATATCCCTGCACATATTCCTCAATTCCTGCTTCTAATGAATAGAATGGCTTTGAGTAACCGATTGAGCGAAGCTTATTCATATTTGCTTCTGTAAAATATTGGTACTTATCACGAATGTCAACCGGAGTGTCAATAAATTCAATATTTTCGGGTAATCTCATTGAATTAAAAGTTGCTTTTGCAAGGTCAAGGAAAGTGCGGGCATTACCTGTGCCGAGGTTATAAATTCCAGAATCCTTTTTATGATTTTTTAAAAAAAACATAACATCAACAACATCTTTCACATAAATAAAATCACGTAATTGTTTTCCGTCTTCAAAATCAGGATTGTGCGACCTGAACAGCTTGACTTTACCTGTTTCGTTTATTTGCTTATAAGCATGAATTATTACCGAAGCCATTCGCGCTTTATGATATTCGTTTGGTCCGTAAACATTAAAAAATTTCAAACCGGTCCAGAAAGGAGGATGCTTTTGTTGTTTCAGCACCCATTTATCAAAATCATTTTTTGATTCCCCGTAAGGATTCAAAGGTTTTAGTTTTTCAATTATCTTTTGATCATCATCATATCCAAATTCACCTAAACCGTAAGTTGCAGCCGAAGAAGCATAAATCAAAGGGATATCATATTCAACACAGGCATTCCATATTGATTTGCTGTAGTTCAGGTTAAGTTTGTCAAAAACAGCTACATTGAATTCTGTAGTATCGGTGCGAGCTCCGATATGAAAAATAAATTCAACTTTTTTATGATTGCTTTTTAGCCATTTAAAGAAATCTTCCCTGTCGATTTTTTCTGAAAAAAATTTGTTTTTCAGATTTTTGTTTTTTTCAGGTTTTGAGAAATCATCAACAAGGATAATATTCTTATAACCCTTATTATTTAATTTATTGACAAAGCCACTGCCAATAAAACCTTCTGCTCCTGTAACTATAATCATGTTTGACGTTTGATGTTTGACGTTTAAAATAAATTTCATGCTGCTACTTGTTTCAGGTTTCAAACCAAAAGAACAAATAAAAAAATCCATTATAAATATTTGTATTTAGGGTGTCACAATGCGGAAAACAGGAGGTTAACCGTTTTTCATATACCACCTTTCCAGTATTCCATTATTCCAACAACCATAGTGAGTATGGATATTCCAAGTATTTCTATCAATTTCAATTTATTTTTTTATACTTCAATTTATTTTTCAATATTTATACTTATATTTGTTTCGGATATCTTTGTCCAGGATGGAATTTCAATTTATTCAAAGGCATAGTTTTGTTACGCATTTGTTGGAAAATGGATTTAATTTGAGAATATATATTAAATAAATGTAATACATATACAACGACGTTACTTGCAAGTTTAAAAAGTGTAATTTCTTGAAATAGGTTGACCAAAAATTAGTCAATTTATAATAAAAACAGATGAAATAATATTATATTGCTTGGTTAAAAACCATTCAAATTGATATTTTGTCTATATTTGTAAAAACCCTAAATAAAACTAATATTATGAATAAACTCCTAATCCTTTTTATACTTATTCTTAATGTAAGTATGATATTATATTCACAATCCATAAATGAAATACAAGCATGGGCAAATCAGCAAAAGAATAAATATAATTCAAAGGATGTTGCTGCATTTATAAATGAAAATCGTTCCGGAAGTGAGATAACATTTACTGAAGGGTTTGTATATTCAACAATTTATCCTGGTCCTCCTGCAATAACAACCCTTGACGAATCACGCTTTGTTATTGCTTATCGATTAGGAACACAGTATGCAGATGGCGTCGCAATAATTGGAACAATAAATGACTCAATAATAACATTTAGTCCTGAATTTACATTCAGCATTGGCACAACGTACCCAATTTCAGTATGCAGTATGGACTCTAATACGATAGTGATAGCATACAAAAGTAATAACCTATACCCCAACCCAGACGATGGTGCTGTAATTGTAGGTGAAATTATCGGGGATACAATTAGTTTTGGAAGTGAATTTATTTTTAATCCCGGTCATACGGAATACATCTCTGTTATAAGCCTTGATTCTGAACACTTTATTGTCGAATACCTTGATGGTTGGGACAGGTATGATACTGCATATGTGAATTTAGGTACAATATCAGGAGATACGGTTTCTTTTAGCAACGAGGTTTTAATGTGTGATGGATGGATCGTAGAAACATCGGCAACTTCATTAGATTCATCAAACTTTGTTGTAACATATTCCAATGCTGATAGTGCCGGAGGCGGCACTGCAAGAGCAGGAACTGTTATTGGAGATAGTATAACACTTGGACCTGAAAATATTTTTAGCTATTTGAGTCCTTGGTGTATGTCAGCGACTACCTTAAATGACAGTTGTTTTGTGGTGGCTTATAATGAAGCAAGTATTTATACCAAAGCAATTGTCGGAATGGTAGATGACAATATAATAACATTTGGGAATGCAACTATATTTGAATATAATCGGATAGAAAACGTTTGTGCAATTACAATGGATGAAAACCATTTTGTTTTATCTTACGAAGACCGTGAAAATCTCTATACAACCATCGGCAAAACGATTTTAGGTACTGTCTCAGGATTTAACATTTCATTTGGGGATGAATATACTTTTAGTAA
>CAZREZ010000254.1:0-4829 GCA_964599115.1 uncultured Bacteroidales bacterium | reverse complement strand
AAACAAAAAAAATTATAGTCTTCAGTCAAACGAATTGATATAAAAACAACAAAAAATTATTTATTATGAGTTATTATAAAGAGTATGAAAAGAAATTAACCAGTCCGGAAAAAGCTATTCAATTAATTAAAAACGGTGATTGTATCATTCACGGGACAACATTAGCCGAACCATTAGCACTTTTACAGGCTATTGCCGACAGGGCAAGGGCTGATGATTTAAAAAATATTAAAATACATTGTTTTAATCCACAGGCACATGCAAAGAACACTTATTATGCTTTAGACTTAGTTGATTGTATTGAGACTTTTTCCTGGTTTATCAGTGGTGTTGACAGGTCAATGGCAAGAGTTGGGCTCACACAGTTTGTTCCTTCATATTTGTATCAGATTCCAAAGTTTATTGAAGAAATGATGGATATTGACTTTGCAATTACAACTGTTTCGCCAATGGATAAAGCAGGCTTTTTTAGTTTCGGAACTGCAAATGATGTTATTTCAACAGCAGCCAGAAAAACAAAAAATTTAATCGTAGAGGTGAACAAAAATATGCCAAGGGTTTTTGGTGATTCTCTTTTACATATATCAGAGGTTGACGCTGTTGTGGAAAATCATATACCATTATTACAACTTGCTCCTCCACCATTAAAACCTGAAGATGAAAAAATCGGGAAATTCATGATTGAGATTATACCTGACGGGGCTGCGCTTCAATTAGGAATTGGAGGAATACCTAATGCTGTAACAAATTATCTTGGTAATCATAAAGACCTGGGCATTCACTCCGAACTTTTAGGACCCGGTATGATTGAGCTTATTAAAAAAGGAGTAATTAACGGAAGGCGAAAAACTCTGCACCCCAGAAAACATGTTTTTACTCTAGCTTATGGCATTGACAGTACATATGAGTTTATGAATGATAATCCAAGTATGGAAAGTTACCGGTCTTCTTATGTATTAGATCCGTGTGTGATAGCTAAGAATGACAGAATGGTTGCAATAAATTCAATTATTGAAGTTGACCTGACCGGACAATGCAATTCGGAATATATAGCAGGAATACAATATAGCGGAACAGGTGGCCAGCTGGATTTTGTAAGGGGAGCTTATGCCGCAAAAGACGGTTTGTCAATTATGGCTTTTTATTCAACTGCAAAAGACGGAAGTATTTCACGAGTTGTGCCTCGCCTGGGTGAAGGTGCAGTTGTTACCACTCCGCGTATGGATGTTAATTATCTCGCTACTGAATATGGTATTGTTAATCTTAAACAAAAATCAATCAGGGAAAGAGCTTTGGCTATCATCAGCATTGCTCACCCGAAATTCAGGGAAAAATTATTACGCGAAGCAGAGGATATGAATCTTATGTAAAGTCTGGGGTGGGTGGTTGAAGTGGCAGAACAAGACAGATTAAAATTATTTAGTCGAACTAATGTCAATAACTTTTTCAAATATTAAACTTTAATCGTTTCTGCAAATGAATACAGGTCTTTAAACCTGAAATCAATTAATTCTTGATTTTGTATTATCTGGTCAGAACCGCCTGAAATAAAAACAGTAAGCATTTCTGAATTTTTCCCAAACTGCATATCAGTAATTGAATCACCTATCATAATTGATTTTGTTAAATCTATTGATGGGAAATCATTTTTTGCCTGTAATGCCATGCCAATACCGGGTTTACGGTAAGCATTCTTTTCTTTTTCTAAATATGGGCTAAAGTAAATTTTGTCAATTCTGCCGCTGTTTTTATTAATTACTTCAATCATTTTAGAATGGACTTTATTCAAGTCGTTTTCATTCATTAATCCTTTTCCAATTCCCTGTTGATTAGTAACAATAATAATTTTTCCAAATAATGAAGATAATTTTTGCATTGCTTCTAAAACTCCTTTAATAAACTTAAAGTCTTTCCGGTGTTTTATATAATCATCAATGATTCTATAGTTTATCACGCCATCTCTGTCAAGAAATAGTGTCCAGGAGTTGTCAATATTTAAGTCGTTTAAATTCATTTTGTGCTTTTTGAAAATCTTCGGGTATGCCAATATCTAAAAAATAAGAAGAACAGCAAAAACCATAGAAGTCTTCGGTTTTATAATATCTTTCAAAAAAATCTTTTTCAATTGAGAATTTCTCAGGCAAATTAAAGTTTAAAAAATAATCCTTATTTATCAGGTAAAATCCGCCGTTAATATATCCTTCACCAGATTTTTTATTTTTCTCGGTAAAACCGGTAATCTTAAAATTATTATCAAAATCAACTTCTCCATACCTACTTATATCATCTGTTTTTCTCAGGGCAATACATAAGTCGGTTTTTTTTATTTGTTGAAATTCATACATTTTTTGCATGTCAACTTCAAATAATGTATCGCCATTTAAAACAAAGGAAGAATTGCCGATAATTTTTTTAAATGCTTTATTTATGCCTCCGCCGGTTCCTAATGGTTCATCTTCAATAACATAATCAATTTTTATTGACCTGTATTTATTTTTAAAATGTTTGCTGATAATTTCATTTTTATAACCAACGGATAATACTACCCTGTTAATTCCGGATTTTTCGAGATAATTCAACTGATATTCAAGAAATGGTTTTCCATTGATCAAAGCCATAACCTTAGGAATGCCTCTGATAACTTCTTTAAGTCTTGATCCAAGACCACCTGCTAAAATTATTACTTCATTAATCATTTAGGGAAAATTTCTGTTTCAATCAATTCACAAATGATATGTCCGATTAATATGTGAGCTTCCTGTATTCGTGGAGTGTCGGTTGAAGGAACATTAATCAGGTAACAGCAATCGTCTTTCATCTTACCACCTGTTTCGCCGGTTATTCCAACTGTTGTCATCCCGATTTTATTTGCTGTTTCAAATGCTCTGATAATATTTTCAGAATTTCCGGAAGTAGAGATACCAATCAAAACATCTCCTTTTCTG
Organism: uncultured Bacteroidales bacterium; assembly: GCA_964599115.1. Lineage (GTDB taxonomy): Bacteria > Bacteroidota > Bacteroidia > Bacteroidales > JADFUO01 > JADFUO01. The sequence continues at coordinate 1,884 of CAZREZ010000254.1, read as the reverse complement.
CCTTTGGCTTTTACCATTCTTGAAAATATTTCGTCATAAGAATAGTCGTTAGCAATTGCTGTTAAGTATGAAGTATTAACATGAAGTGCTTCAGCAAACAAAGGTTCCCTGTCGTAATAAAACCTGCCGGAAAGCTCTGCAGCGAGGTGCTGTGCATCAGCTGCACTGCCACCGTTTCCGCAAAATAAAATCTTGCCGTCGTTTTTCAATGCTTTGATACATTCATCAGAAACTTGTTTTATTATGTCAAGTAATGAGTTATTATTTAAAATTTCTTGTTTTAATTCAATTGACTGTTGGATTGCTTGTTTTATTCTCATTTTTTATTTTATTATTGTTTTTTTTGAATATCGAACACTGATTAACGATTTTTGAATTTATTTGTGATTGAATAATTATTTATGATTTTTGATTCTGAACTTTGTGCTTCTCTGTAATTCAATGAAACTGATGCTCCTGAATGATCCAATTGTCCTGATAAATGATTCCCTGCTTTTGAATTGGGCATTTCATTTACAATTACATTTACAATTTCAATTATCAAATAAATTCCCTTAATCCTATTTCAATACCTTAGTAATTAAATCAGCGGCATCTTGTAGCAATATTGCCGAATAAACTTTTAAACCTGATTCATCAATAATTTTTTTACCTTCTTCGGCATTTGTTCCCTGAAGTCTAACTATAATAGGGACATTAATTTTGCCTGAAGATTTACAAGTGTCAATAATTCCTTGTGCTACTCTGTCGCATCTTACAATCCCGCCAAAAATATTGACAAGAATGGCTTTTACATTAGTATCTTTCAGAATTATACTGAAAGCTTGTTTAACTCTTTTGGCATCAGCAGAACCACCAACATCAAGGAAATTTGCAGGATTACCACCTGAAAGTTTGATAATATCCATTGTTGCCATAGCAAGACCTGCTCCATTAACCATACATCCCACATTACCATCTAATTTAACATAGTTAAGGTCATGACGGTTGGCTTTCCTTTCAATCGGATTTTCTTCATAATTATCGCGCATAGCAACAATATCAGGATGACGGAACAAAGCATTATCATCAATAACAACTTTTGCATCTACAGCAAATATTTTATTGTCAGAAGTTTTTACTACAGGATTGATCTCAATTAATTTAGCATCGGAGCCAACATAAGCTTTATACAACTTATCAATAAAATTAAGCATTGACTTAAATGCATCGCCTTTTAATCCGAGATTAAATGCAATATTCCGGCACTGGAAAGGTAATAATCCTACTTTTGGATCAATTAGTTCGGTGAAAATTTTATCAGGGCTTTTTTCTGCAACTTTTTCAATATCCATGCCACCTTGCGGAGAATACATGATCATATTGCGACTTTCAAACCGGTTTAGCAATATCCCAACATAAAACTCCTGTATTTCCGACTTACCGGGATAATAAATATCACGCTGTACTAATATTTTCCTTACAAGTTTACCTTCCTTACTTGTTTGTGGAGTTACTAAGCGCATACCGATTATTTTATTTGCATAGTTAATAACTTCATTATGATTATTGGCAAGCTTTATTCCTCCTCCTTTTCCTCTGCCGCCTGCATGAACCTGTGCTTTAATTATCCATTTATCAGTACCGGTCTGAACTTGCAATTCTCTTGCTGCTTCTAATGCATGAGCAGGTGATTCAGCCATAATACCTTCTGGAACAGGAACATCATATTTTTTTAATATTAACTTTCCCTGAAATTCGTGTAAATTCATTTTACGAATTGTTAGTTTTAATAATTAATGAAACGCAAATTTATTACTTTTCTGTTATATTTGCATTTTTAATACAATAATATGATTAAAGCTATAGATATTTATAAATCTTATGGTAATTTACAAGTGCTCA
>CAZREZ010000253.1:0-4840 GCA_964599115.1 uncultured Bacteroidales bacterium | reverse complement strand
AAGCTTGTTCTGTTAATTGATGTTTTTCCATGACAAATAGTTTTAATGAATAATAAATTTGATTATTGATGAATTAAATAAAATTTTAGATAAAAATAATATTTTTTTTAAACCTTTCACGATTTTTAGAATCAAAATAAAAAATATATTATTAATCAAATATTATTGAGCTATGAAAAAATTACTGTTATTTTTTATTACAGGAATCTTAATTACAGGGTTAAATGCACAAGATCTTATTATTCCTGAAATTGTAAATGAACAATTAAACAACGAACAACTTGATCCGACAATTACAAATGATGATCAGGAAATAAATATTTCTGAAGAGAATTACTATTACAGTAATACCAGGGATTTGGGTAACGATACTATTATCGGTTATATCTGGGATTTATCAACACAAACATGGAAAAACAGAACCCGGAGAATATTAGCTTATGATAATACTGACAATGTTATTGAAAAGCTTTTTCAGTACTGGACTTTAAATAACGGCTGGAAAAACGGATTGTATTTTCAATTTGTATATGATAACAACGAAAACCGGATTGAAAAAACCATACAAGTCTGGCATCAGTTAAATGAAGAATGGGTAAATTATTTTCACAGGATAAATACTTTTAATGAAAATAATCGCATGGTTGATGTAGTAACTCAGTTCTGGTTAAATATTAATCAAACATGGGCAAATAAACATCACAGAGTGTTTACTTATGCTAATGATACTCTTGTAGCAGATACTTCACAGAAATGGAAAAATTTTGCAAACACATGGTGCTGGCAAAATATTTTCCTTAACCAATATGGCTATGATTCTATCGGTTATCTTAGAGTGAGAGTTACAAAAAACTGGAAACAGTTTGCTAATATTTGGGTAAAGAAAAGCCGTAAGATATTTAATTATGATGAAAACGGTTATTTGAGACTAATCATTCACCAGGATTGGAAATTTTTTACACAAGTCTGGAAAAACAGGATTCGTCATGTACTAAGTTATGATGAAAACGGAAACAGGATTGAGAGACGGAAACAAGCATGGAGACCTTCTAACAATACCTGGGTTGGCTTTGCACGAAGGCAATTTACTTATGATATATATAATTATTTAATTGAAACGGTTTTTCAACATAGAGAACATAATGGCACATGGAAAAACGTTTCATTTTGCCAATTTACTTATGATGATGAAGGTAATATGATTGAAAAATTAAAACAACTTTGGGACAATTACAATTCAACCTGGGTTAATTTCAAAAAGTGGGTAATGGTAATTAATTTGAAAAGCTCGTATGCGGGTATTAATAATGAGTCGGATTTTGAAAGTCCCATAAAGTGTGTTTTTGCAAATCCTTATAAAATTAATATGCCTATTAGTTTTTCTAACCTTGAAGCAGGATTATATAATGCAACTGTTTTTGATTTTTCAGGTAAAATTGTGTGCAACGAATCCTTTAGTGCCGGTGAGGTTATAAACATAAATGAAAGAGTTCCATCAGGAATGTATTTTATTGTTTTACAAAAGGATAGTGAAATTTTATATAAGCAGAAAATAGCAATTATGAAATAATATTTTGTTTAGGATATTTGGGGAAAAAGTGTTTCAAAAGTTTTTTGGAGCACTTTTTTTAGCTTTTTAACATTTCATTTCTATAATAACTTCAAACAGGACTTAATTTCAAATTTCTTATTATCTTTATATGACAGAAATAGAATGTTTTATTTAAATTTGCATAAAAAAGTTTAAAAAATTAAAAATTTAGAGATAATGAAAAAAACGATTAAATATGTTGTTTTTTTTTGCTTGATACTTATAATAAGTTTTTTAGCTTGCAATCCTGATGATGATGATACAGTAGATCCGGCTGATCCGCGTGATAAGTATTTAGGCACATGGAATGTTAATGAAACATGTAACAAAGCGAATTATCAGGTAACTATTACTAAAGACCCTTCACATAGTGCGCAGGTATTAATTTCAAATTTTTGTAACCCGGGCCAGGGATATGCACCTGCTTATGCTTTGATTGTTGGAAATACAATTAATGTTGAATCGCAAATAATTGGTGACAACTGGACAGTAAACGGAAGTGGCTCTTATAAAAATGAAAATCTTATTCACTGGACTTATACACTGGTGATTGCAGGTTCGGGTGAGGATTGTGCGGCTGATTATACAAAGTAATAATCATTCTTTCTTAACTTCCTTTTGTTTCTCGTTAATTTTGGTTATAACCTTTTCATATACTTTTTCAAATTGTTTTAAATGATTTTCATAGTAATCAATACTTTCTTTAAATTTATCTGGAGTAATATCATATTTTTCAAAAACATAATCATAATAAAAATTCACATAATCTTTATAATTCTGTGCTTCCTTGCGTTTAATGTTTAAAGATGCTTCAACAAGCTGAAAGTCAGTAAGAATATCAGCCATTTGCTCCATTGGGATAATATTTTCAGGAACCAATGTTAAATCTTCGGTATTTTTATTTTTACATGAAGAAAGAAATATTACTAAAATTATTAATGGGAAATATTTCATTAAAAATGAGTTAGTATTTTTATTGATATTAGTTGCCAATTTCTGAAATAAATTTAATTCTCATCAATCTGATTTCTTCTTCATTGAATTCAGCTTCACCCAATTCTTCCAGAGCTTCCTGTATTGAATCGGAATCAGCTTCCCTAAAGTATTCAAAGATTTCTCCCTGATGATATTCATCAACATATTCACTGATATAATAATTGATATCAATTTTAGTTCCTGATGAAACTATTCTTTCAATTTCGGTTAGTAGCTCATCAATTGTAATGCTTTTTGTAAAGGCAATATCTTCTAAAGGAAGCTTGCGGTCAATACTTTGAATAATATAAACTTTAAGACCTGATTTGTTGACAACCGATTTCACCACCATATCCATAGGTCTGATAATCTCGTTTTCTTCAACATACTGTTCAATAAGCTCAATGAATGGTTTACTGTATTTTTTGGCTTTGCCTGCTCCGACTCCTGTTATCTGCTTCATTTCATCCAATGTTATCGGATATTGTGTAGCCATGTCTTCTAGTGAAGGATCTTGAAAAATTACAAAAGGAGGTAGTTTTTCTTTTCTTGAAATATCTTTTCTCAGGTCTTTAAGCAGTGCAAAAAGAGTTTTATCAGTTGTGCTTGTTTTGTGGCCTCCGGCTTCAGCAAAGAAATCTTCATCATCAGGATTTTCGTAATCATGATCCTGGACAAGCATTATGGAATAAAGTTTTTTAAGGAATTTTTTTCCTTCAGGTGTGAGTTTCAATAAACCGTAATTGTCAATATCTTTAACAAGGAGTCGTTGTATCAGTGATTGACGGATCACAGCATTCCAGAATCTTTCATCTTTTTCCATTCCTTTGCCGAATTCAGGAAGCTTATTATGCTTGAAAGATTTCAGAGTGGCTGTGTTTTTCCCTATTAAAATATTGATAATATGTTTTCCTTTAAATAATTGTTTTACTGATAAAACGGTTTCAAGAACTAACTTAACATAATCTTTACCTTCAAATTTTGTTTTTGGATGCAGGCAATTATCACAGGCGCCGCAATAGTCTTTAGGATATATTTCGCCAAAATAGTGAAGTAATAATTTATGACGGCAAACCGAGGACTCTGCATAAGCAACGGTTTCTAAGAGTAGTTCTTTAGCAATTTCCTGTTCGGCAACAGGCTTCCCTTTCATAAATTTTTCCAATTTCTGAATATCGTCATAACTATAAAAAGTTATACAGTTTCCTTCACCGTCATCACGACCTGCTCTGCCGGTTTCCTGATAATAACCTTCAATGCTTTTGGGTATATCATGATGTATAACAAAACGAATATCGGGTTTGTCAATCCCCATTCCGAAAGCAATTGTTGCAACGATAATATCAACATCTTCCATCAGGAATTTGTCCTGATTGGTCCTACGGGTCACAGAATCCAGACCGGCGTGATAAGGTAATGCCTTAATGTTGTTTATTTGTAAAGTTTCGGCTAATTCTTCAACTTTTTTTCGACTCAAACAGTAAACTATACCTGACTTACCCGAATTATTTTTTATGTATTTTATGATTTCTTTTATTACATCTTTATTTTTTTGACGGATTTCATAATACATATTTGGTCTGTCAAATGAAGATTTAAAAATATTTGCATTAAGAACATCAAGGTTTTTTTGGATATCCTGTTGTACTTTAAGTGTGGCTGTAGCTGTTAATGCAATAATCGGAACCTTTTTCCCTATTGCATCAATTATTGGTCTTAGTCTCCTGTATTCAGGTCTGAAATCATGTCCCCATTCCGAAATGCAATGAGCCTCATCAATTGCATAAAAAGATATATCTATAGTTTTTAAAAAATCTATGTTTTCAAGTTTGGTAAGTGACTCCGGGGCAACATACAATAATTTGGTTTTCTCCAGAGTAAGGTCTTTTTTTACATGGGCGATTTCTGTTTTTGAAAGAGAAGAGTTAAGAAAATGGGCTATACCGTGTTCAGTTCCAAAACTACGTATTGAATCTACCTGATTTTTCATCAAAGCTATAAGCGGAGATATTATTATTGCAGTTCCTTTTTTTATAAGTGCAGGTAACTGATAGCACATAGATTTGCCTCCACCTGTCGGCATAATCACAAATGTGTCGTTTCCGGATAATACACTTTTTATTATAAGTTCCTGATTGCCTTTGAAATTTTCAAACCCGAAGATTTTTTTTAATAATTCATGAAGAGAATATTCTTCAATTTTAACCATTTTATTCTACTTAATTTTAAATATATTTGTATCGTAAAATAAAAAAATTACGATAAGTTATAATA
>CAZREZ010000252.1:737-4850 GCA_964599115.1 uncultured Bacteroidales bacterium | reverse complement strand
CATAACTATATATATTACTGTTAATATTATATTTGAAACAACCATTCCCAATAATTGTGAAAATCCCAACCATATAATTGCAAAAAAATAATAAAACATCGGAACAATCATATTTATTACCAATACGGGAATTGCAATTTTGTAGAATATAATATTTTTTGTGAACAATCCGAGTAATAATAATATTAAAACAATTGCCATTCCTGTATCACCTGCTTGTTTTTTTGAAATTTTTGTGGGAAAAATTCCTTTTCTATCTGTATTTAGTTCTGACATAAATTAAGTTTAAAAATTAAATTGTTATTTTTAATATTACAAAATAAAATCTTGTTTTTTTAACAAGTTTTATTTACGTTAAAGGCTTTTATCTTTTTACTTTTATCTTTTATCTTGCAGTTTATTGCGTTATGGATTATTTATTATATTCAAATAATCGCTAAGTTTCTTTGCATATTGTTTATTTGCAGCAGCACTTGGATGTCCTTCGTAAGGCAGATTTGTATTACCAGGAATACTAAAATCAACTGATATGTCAATAGTATTTATGTTCTTTGAATTACAATATTTAAGCATTTCCTGTGTTTTGACAGTATTATCCATTCCTGCGATAATTAGTTTTATATCATTTTTATTGCAAATATCATTTATTCTTTCAATAATTGCTCTTGAAACTTCATGGCTGTTTGAAAATTTATCATCAAAATATAAATAAACTTTTTCAATAAAATTTATCACTGCGAAATAATTGTTAAATGGCAGTCCCTTGTATACAATTGTATCTACTTTATAAATTTGTAAACCTTCTTTTTCGTTGTATGTGGCATATGGTTGTGAAAGTGGCCCCAGAAAATTCCACGAAGTAACGGCTTTTCTTCTTTTTAATAGAAAAGAATTTCGATGATCGTGTACCGAACCGTATGCAATAACTATAATTTTGGGCCTTTTAAAACTTTGAAGCACTTCTTTAATTTGTAATAAAGAATGTATTGTACCATATCCACTTACGCCAAAATTCAACACTTCATAACTATCCTTAAAATTTTCCTGAACCTGCCATGCATAGGTTTCTTCATCGTTAATTGACCAGCCATGAGTATCCGATCCCCCCATTATCCAAATTTTTGGCTTATCAACATAATTACTATCATCAGCAATCGGATGTGTTATTCTTAAAGTGTTTTTATTATGTGTTGTTATAAAAGTATAATTATCATCCAGTGTTACATAAAATTTTCCGGGTAAGTGTGTATAACCTAAAATATTGTCTTTTTTAAAATATTTACCTGATGGTTCAACCTTTATGTTTGGTCTGTATTTAAAACTTGCAGGCTTTTGCCCTACTATTCTTAAGCCTAATTCTGCTAAAATAAAAATAATCAGAAGTAGGAAAATTGTTATAATGCAATAAAACAAGAATTTTTTTTTAAGATGTACTTTTTTTTTCATATTTATTTATCAAAGATATACAAAAGTATTTAATAAATTTAAAGCTACAAATATACTTAAAATAAATTTATTTTTGTGCAAAAATAAGTATAATAATAACCAATATTAAAAAAAATAATATATTTTTGATAATTGTTTTATAAAAAATTAATTCAAGTATATGATAAAATTAATTCAAAAGATAGCACAAAAGTTTGGCTATAATTTTGTTGAGCTTAACGAAATACCTGGCGATATTATTGAAAAGGAATTTCTTGAATCTTATGAAAAAAATATAGATTTTTCTATGACCTCGGTAATCAGGATGTACACATTATACAATAGTATCAAATATGTTTTAGACAATAATATTGAAGGTGATATTGTGGAATGTGGGGTTTGGAAAGGTGGAAGCATAATGTTATGTGCTGATATTTTATTAAATCGTAATATAAAAAATAGAAAAATATGGCTTTATGATACTTACGAAGGAATGAGCAAACCAACTGACAAGGATATCAATTCCGGATTTCTTGAAAAAGCTTTTTATAAATGGAAACAACGGCAAACAGCCACTCATAATACATGGTGTTATTCTCCTATTGGCGAAGTAAAACAAAACATACTATCAACAGGTTATCCCGAAGAAAACATAAATTTTGTTAAAGGAAAGGTTGAAGATACTATTCCTGGTGAAATACCAAACAAAATATCCTTATTACATCTTGATACTGATTGGTATGAATCAACATATCATGAATTAAAACATTTATTCCCCCTGCTTTCAAAAAATGCCGTGCTGATTGTTGATGATTATGGATTTTGGCAAGGTTCAAGGGATGCTGTTGACCAGTATTTTAAAGAAAATTCTATAAAATTACTATTTAACAGGATTGATTATAATGGAAGACTTTTTTTTAATACAGTTTAGTAATGCAATATAAATATAAAAAAAAGAGAGCAGAATTTCCATTAATTTCAATTATCACAGTTAACTATGACCATCCTGATGTTACATGTGAATTAATTGAATCACTTAATAAAATTTCATATCCCAATATTGAAATAATTGTTATTGATAATTGCTCACCCAACAATGATCCAATAATTATAAAACAAAAATATCCTAATGTCATACTAGTTGAGAATCCAATAAATTATGGATTTGCTGCCGGTAATAATTATGGTTTAATGCGTGCAAGGGGCAAATATGTTTTACTGTTAAATAATGATACTGTTGTAAAGAAAGATTTTATAGAACCACTTTTGGATAAACTTGAATATAATCCTTCAATTGGTGCTGTAAGTCCCAAGATCCGCTTTTATCACACACCGGATACTATTCAATATGCAGGTTTTACGCCAATAAACTATTATACAATGCGAAACCATGCAATTGGTTATAAACAGGTTGACAAAGGACAATACGACAGGGATTATGAAACAGCTTATGCTCATGGTGCTGCTATGATGGTACCCATTGAGGTTGTTAAAGAAATCGGAATGATGTCATACATATTTTTTCTTTATTATGAAGAAGCTGATTGGTGTGCCAGAATCAAAGCTGCCGGATATAAAATTTTTTATGTGCATAATTCTTTGGTTCTTCATAAAGAATCAATATCAACAGGTAAGCTCAGTGCGATGAAAATTTATTATCTTAACAGAAATCGCCTGGTTTTTATGCGACGTAATATCCATGGTAAGTCTTTTATTATCGGAATATTTTATCAAGTATTTATTTCAATTCCCAAAAATGCTTCTAAATTTTTAATAAAAGGGAAATTAAAACTGTTTTATGCTTATTACAGGGCAATCGGATGGAATATTAAAAATATATTCAGTAAAGAAATTCATGAAAATCCAATGTTATGATTATTTACCATTTATTTTATCTCAATACAATTAAAAATTCGAATAAACACATAAAGTTATATAAACTATTTTAATTGATTAGGTCTAATAAACAAAAATGGATTATTTTTTCAGGATTTGCAAATTATATTTTTTTTATTGACTACATCCTTTAAAGATATTATATGTATATTTACTGCCTAATAATATCGTATGTATTTTAAAAATAAGTATTAATGCGCAAAATAAAAAATATGATTACAGTATTTATAAGTATTTTGATAATTTTTGGCTTTGGAGAAATATATTTCCGTTTCATTGATCCTCAAGATAATATGGAATTTATTGCTGACAAAGATTTATATTGGACAGCAAAGCCAAACCAGAAGTCTCGAATATTAATGGGAAGCGGAACACAATGGTCACCAATAACATCCATAAATTCAATGGGGTTAAGAGGTGATGAAATAAAGTTAGGTGCATCAGAAAAAAGAATACTTTTTTTAGGAGATTCTTTTACATTTGGAGAAGGGGTAAGAGATAATGAAACCACTCCCAGTCGATTATCCGAAATTTTAAAGTATAATAATATTTCGGGCTTTAATATAATTAATGGAGGAATGAGAGGGTGGGGAGTTTTTCAAATGCAAAGATTGCTAAATAAAAATTTTGATAAATTTAATCCTAAAATTGTTATTTTAATTTTTAAGGAGGGGGATGAAATAAGGCAACCATTTAAAAGTATTGAAGAGGAAAAACAATACATGAAAAAACATATTTTTCAAAACAAGCTTAGAGAAATATCAAAGTTTATTACATGGATATACCGAAAAA
>CAZREZ010000252.1:0-727 GCA_964599115.1 uncultured Bacteroidales bacterium | reverse complement strand
GTATAAGTTCATTTGATATTAAATCTTTTCTCAAATTACTCTCTTGTACAGGAACAAAATTATCAACTCCCTTTTTTTGTTCCTGTACAAGAGATTAATTTGAGAAAAGATTTAATATCAAATGATCTTATACGGATTGATTCAATAAATAACTATTGTAAAAAAAATAATATCAACTTTTTATTAGTTGGATGGCTTGATAAAGATCCAAGGTTAGATAGTAAACTAACAAAAATATTTCAGGATAAACTAATAAAGTTTAATCATACTAATAACATTCCTTTGTTATTAATAGGTGAGTCTATATTTCCTAAAAAATATTCAGAAGATGAGCTAAAAATTGCAGGAGATGGTCATCCTACTGCACTATCTCATAAGCTAGGTGCAGGAATGATATTTGATAAATTAATGCAATTAGATTGGTTATCTACTCAAAGAGATGACGATAAGTTATAAAATCCCTTACGGCAAATAATATTAGCTAAAGGTGGCATTGGAACATAATACTGTGCTGTATATAAAATTTGATTATAAATAAAAAAATGAACATAGCTTCTTAAATTTTTTGAAATACTCTTAAATTTACTTCATAAATTAACATTATTACATTTATGGAAATAATTATTCAAATAATAAATATCATTCAAATAATTGTATTAGTATATCTTGCAATGGCAACATTATATATCTTCCTGAGTTTGACAGCAAATATTCTTATTAAACTGAT
>CAZREZ010000251.1:0-4871 GCA_964599115.1 uncultured Bacteroidales bacterium | reverse complement strand
GAATTAACTTTTTACTTTCTTTTTCTTGATCCTATATTTTGTTCTTTAAAATATGATGAAGATTTTATGAACACTACTGTTCCTACATTTTTGCATAGATTGTTGATTCTCTCAATAAGTTTACTTTCTTTATCTTTTTCTATTTCAGGTATTCCCATAATAGTAAGATCAGAATTATAAGATTCGGCTTGTATAATTTCGTATATAGATTTTTGCTTAATGTTGATATTGATTATTTTTACTTCGGCTTCTAACCGGAGGTAATCCAGTAACCTTTTAGCATTTCTGTATAAATATTTCCTTTCATCAATAACAGGATTAACAATAATAAGTCGTATAGTTGCATCACACCAGTCGTTTGATAATAAAATAAATTTAATAAGTGAAAGAGCAAGGTTTCCGTTGTTTCCGCCGCCTCTCCACCAGATATCAATTAATTTACAATCTCCAAAACCTCGTTTTTTATCATAATTCAACATTAAAATATTCAGGTCAAGGTCAATAAGATATTTTATCATGCTTACAAACCTTGTTGGTTCTTTACTTTGCTTTGCCCATCCCATAAGTATTGTATTGGGTTCGATACCCGGAAATCCGTAAGTGCTTGCAATAATTTCAATTCCCTGATAAATATCATTACATTCCTGTCTTCTTGTAAAAAATCCCTGGTGTGTTTCGCTATCTTCATCTGATAATATCTGTCGATGTTTCGGAAAAATTATTTTAGCGGATTTATTTTCAATCAAATCAAAATTTGATATAAAACCTTGTTGGGCAACCAAATATTTTCCTAATTGTATGAGGTGTGGTCTTGCCTGGGTTCCTCCGCTGAAAAGTATAATATTCGGTCGCCAGTTACGTTCATCCAATTCTTTTTTATCCATTTTGTTTAATATGGCTCTTATGACTGATGTCCAAACACTTTCCCAAACATCTCCGAAATCAAGGTGTAATTCCTTTCTTTTGATTATGAAATAAATTGCAGAAATTATTACAAATGCGACTATCATAGCAATTGTATCCAGCTTGAACATAACTGCAAAAGATGTAATAAATCCAATTATTCCAACCCATTTTGAAACTTTTATACTTGGTCTGAAATCAGTGCTTGCCCAGCTCTCCAGAGCATAAGCAAGATTTATAAAACCATAAGCAGCAATAAAGAACATTGTAACTAATCTTGCAATTATATCCAGATCGCCAATTAAAATGCCTATTTCGGCAATAAAAAATGTAAAGATTAATGCATTTCTCGGTTCTTTGTTTTTTCCATGTCCCTTACTAAATATTTTTGGAGTTATTTTATCTTTTGATATTGCTTGCAGAATTCTTGGTCCGCCTAAAATTCCGCCTAAGGCAGACGATAACGTAGCTCCCCATATACCTGCAATAACCAAAGGTGAAAACCATGCAATTTTTAATAAAAAGTTATAGTCTGAGACCAATAAATCACGGTTTACAAAAAAAGCAAATCCGAATGCAATTAAAAGATAAATTATCAATCGGGTTATAATAGCACCTAAAGTTCCTATAGGTATTGATCTTTTAGGGTTTTTAAGATCACCCGACATTGCAACACCTGCAGTAAAACCTGTTACTGCAGGAAAGAAAATTGCAAAAATCAGAACAAAAGGTTTTGAGACTTCCTGACTGAATAAAACAGGAGTTTCGGGATTATAACCGGTGTTAATAAAAAATCCTGCAAAAATTGATATAAGAGATAGTCCGATTGCAGCTAAAATAAAGTATTGGATTTTTATTGCAATAGATGTGCTGATTAATGCAATAATCACAAGTATAATAATAACTATTGTTCCAATTATTCTTATATCATTAATTGATAGCTCCAAACCGAGAAAATCCCTGATTAATCCTATCCCAAGAAAGTTCTCGCAAAAACCGATTATATATAATGCTATACTGAATGCCGTTCCAACGAACAAAGTAATTCCGATTGCTCCACCCATTGGCAGCCCCAAACTCCTTGAAAGCATGTAATATAGTCCGCCGGTTTTAATTTTTTTATCTGTTGCAATTGATGAAATGCTTAAACCGGTAGTAACTGAAATTATATGAGCAAGTATTATTATCCCAATAGCAGCTATTAAACCTGCTTCACCAACTACCCATCCCAAACGCATATACATAATTACGCCGAGAATTGTTAAAATTGAAGGAGTAAAAACACCTGCAAAAGTCCCGAATCTTTTAGGCTGTGACATTAATAAATAATTAAAATTTTTGATAAAAATAATAAAATATTCGAAAACTTATGCTTTGATTAAAATTATTAATAAATTTGTGCGTTGAAAAGATGTACTTTATTATAAAATTAAATAATTTAAATTTAAGTAAAATGAAAAAATCAGTATTATCAATTTGTGTTTTGCTATTTACTTTTTTTGCAGTAAATGCTCAAAATCCTGAAGTAAAAAATCCAAATGCCCCTGAAATTACTTTTGAGAAAGTAGTTCACGATTATGGAACTATTTATCAGAAAGGTAATGGAACTTGTGAGTTTAAATTTTCAAACACAGGTAAAGAACCTTTAATTTTATCAAAACCACGTTCATCATGCGGTTGCACAGTTCCAACATGGCCCAAACAACCAATTCTCCCTGGAAATGATGATGTTATAAAAATTACTTATAATACATCAAGAGTAGGGATAATTAATAAAACCGTAACTATTTATTCTAATGCAAAAAATAAATCGGTTGTTCTGAGAATTAAAGGTAAGGTAGTTGCAAAACCTAAAGAAGCATTACCGGAAAAAACAATTGATGATAAGGCCACTCCGGTTAATAAGTAGATGGTTGATATAGATTATTAATTAAATTAGCCTGATTAAATTTTTGATTAATCTTCAAAAATTCGTTTGACTATTGGAATACTGGAATATTGGAATATTGAAAATAATTAAAACTATTTATATACCTTATTCATAATTAAAATGTTTAATATATAATTCATTCTTTTATACATCACTCCATCATTCCATTACTCCATTATTCCTATTATAATTCAGCGATTAAAAAAAAATGAATAGATATTAAATTTTGATATAATATAATTTTAAAAGATATAAACATGCCAAAAATTTCAAAAAAAGGTAGGATGATGCCTGAATCACCTATCAGGAAGCTTGTTCCTTATGCTGATGAAGCAAAAAAGAGAGGTATAAAAGTCTATCACCTTAATATCGGACAACCTGATATTGAAACACCTGAAGTTGCTTTAAATGCTATAAGGAATTTCAAACCTAAAGTTGTTGCATACAGCCATTCGGCAGGTATCCCTTCTTACCGTAAAAAGCTTGTTAATTATTATAAAAAGCATAATATTGAAATAACTGCTGATGAGATAATAATTGGGGCAGGAGCCTCAGAAGCTATACTTTTTGCTATGCAAACCTGCCTTGACCCTGGTGATGAAATAATTATCCCCGAGCCGTTTTATGCCAATTATAATGGCTTTGCAACAAATGCAGGAGTAATTATAAAACCAATTTTTTCTTCAATTGAAACAGGTTTTGCTTTACCGCCAATAGCTGATTTTGAAAAAGCAATAACCCCGAAGACAAAAGCAATATTAATTTGTAATCCAAATAATCCTACGGGATATCTTTATTCAAAGGAAGAATTGGACACATTAAGAGATATTGTAAAAAAATACGATTTATATCTTATTTCCGATGAAGTTTACCGTGAATTTTGTTATGATGGTAAAAAACATCACTCAGCTATGCATCTTAAAGGAATTGAGAATAATGTAATTTTAATTGATTCGGTTTCCAAGCGTTACAGTGCCTGCGGTGTGAGAATCGGCTGCATGATATCAAAGAATAAAGAAGTTATGCAGACAGCTCTGAAATTTGCTCAGGCAAGGTTAAGTCCGCCTAGTTTCGGGCAGGTTGCAGCCGAAGCAGCTATTGATACACCGGATTCATATTTTGATGATGTTTTAAAAGAATATCTTGCCCGGCGTGATGTTGTTGTTGAATCAATAAATAAGATCAAGGGTGCATTTTGCCCGGAACCAAGCGGAGCATTTTATGTAGTTGCTCGATTACCTATTGATGATTCCGATAAATTCTGTAGGTGGCTGCTTGAAGATTTTGAATATAATAATGAAACTGTGATGCTTGCACCAGCGTCCGGCTTTTATTCAACAAAGGGCAGGGGCAAGGATGAAGTAAGGATCAGCTACGTTCTTAAAGTTGCTGACCTTAAAAGTTCAATGAAATGTCTTGAGGAAGCACTGAAGGTTTATCCGGGGAAAACGAATTAGTCTCATAAAAAGACAAGCTAACCAATCCCGAAAATCGGGACAGGCTATGATGTTCAAATGATTTTTTGTCATCGAATTACACTAATTGAACGAATTAAAATTCGTATAATTCGTTCAATTAGATGATAAATTTTTTATTTGAATCTTATACGATTGGGTGTTTTTATTCAAAATCAGGATAAAGCAAGTATTTTTTCCTGATTTTTTTATACCTGTCAATATCCTCCTGCCAGCTTTTGCGGATTTCTTTTTCACTTTTTCCTGCAATTATTTGTTCCCGCAATTCGGATGTTCCTGCTAATCTGTCGAAATATGAATTAAAAAAATCGTTTTTATCTTTAAAAAAATCATACATCTCAATTAATAAATTCAAATGGATTTTATTCATTTCTTTATCTTTAAAAAAATCTTTAAGATAATAACCCCGGCAACTGATGTTTTTATACGGAGGATTTAAACTTGCACCGGGAAAACTTTTTGGTGTAAAAGTAAAATCCCCGTCGGAAAAATCAGGGTGACCGGTTAGCTCAAAAGGAGTATTGGTTCCTCTGCCAACGCTTATTATTGTTCCTTCAAAAAAA
>CAZREZ010000250.1:0-4930 GCA_964599115.1 uncultured Bacteroidales bacterium | reverse complement strand
GGAAAATATTTACAACAAATTAAAATTTTATTTTCAATATGTTTACTAATTTTGCAAAAATTTTCACAAAATCAAATCTACAAGTATTTTAAAAAAAATAATCAAAATAAAATAATCAAAAAATGGGCATAAAAAAACTTAACAGCATTTTCAAACCACAAAGGATTGCAATTATCGGTGTTCAAACAGATCCTAACAGCGTAGGAGGAATAACGCTTAAAAATTTAGTCGGAGGCGGCTTCGGAGGCGTTGTTTACCCTGTAAACCCAAAACATGAAGCTGTACTTGGAATTACATGTTATCCGAACGTTAAAAGCCTTCCAAAAACTCCCGATCTTGCAGTTATTACCACAGGAGCAAGGATAGTACCACAGTTAATAAGAGAATGCGGAGAAGCAGGAATAAACGGGATAATAATTATGTCAGCCGGGTTTAAAGAATCCGGGCCAGAAGGGAAAAAACTTGAAGAACAGGCAAAAGCTGAAGTTGATAAATTTGAGGATATGAGGGTTATCGGACCTAACTGTTTGGGAGTAATTATTCCCAGCCTACATCTGAATATCAGCTTTGCATCCGGAATGCCAAAAAACGGACATGTTGCTTTTATTTCCCAGTCGGGTGCATTATGTACTTCGGTATTAGACTGGGCTTATGAAGAAAAAATTGGTTTCTCTTACTTTGTTTCTATAGGTAACAGCATGGATGTGAATTTTGGTGACCTGATTGATTATTTCGGACAAGACGCGCATACAAAATCCATAATACTTTATGTAGAGGCAATTGTTGAGGCAAGAAAATTTATGACTGCTGCCCGAGCCTTCGCCCGTAAAAAACCTATTATTGTTTATAAAGCAGGCAGATTCCCCGAATCAGCAAAAGCTGCTGCTTCACATACCGGCGCAATGGCATCTGAAGATTCAATTTATGATGCAATGTTTTTACGTGCAGGTATTGCAAGAGTTTATGATATTGGAGATATTTTTGATTTTACAGACCTGATTGCAAGAAAACGAATTCCAAAAGGATCAAACTTAGCTATTATTACAAATGCAGGTGGTCCAGGTGTTATGGCAACTGATGCTTTGATTGCATGGGATGGGAAACTTGTTAAACTTTCAGATGAAACAATGCAAAAACTCAACGAATATCTTCCTCCGTTCTGGTCGCATGGAAATCCTGTTGATGTTATCGGAGATGCACCACCTGAAAGACTTACAGAAGCCACAAAAATTGTTCTGGATGATCCCGGAGTTGATGCCGTTCTGGTTATCTTAACACCACAGGCAATGACTGCACCGACCGAAACCGCAAAAGCTATTTGTAAACTCTCGGAAAACACAACAAAGCCAATTATGGCTGCATGGCTTGGCGGACAAAGTATGCAGGGAGGTATAAGATTATTTAATGATACAGGAATTGCAGTTTATGATACTCCTGAACAAGCGATAAGAGCATTTATGACCCTGGTTAAATATTCACGTAACCTTGAAGCATTGTTTGAAACACCTAAAGATGTTCCTGTGAAATTTTCTTATGACAGGAAAAAATTACGCGAAGAATTTAATAATACATTAATAATTAAAGAAAAAATATTACCAGAAAATGATTCAAAGGAATTCCTTGAAATTTATGGAATTCCAACCACAAAACCTCATCCGGCAACATCAGAAGATGAGGCGGTTAAGGAAGCTGAAAAAATCGGATTTCCTGTTGTTATGAAAATATTATCACACGATATAACTCATAAAACCGATGTCGGAGGCGTGGTACTTAACATCAAGAATAAAGAAATGGTGCGTAGCACATATAAAAATATGATGGAAAGTATTGCTGAAAAAAAACCCGATGCAAAACTTGAGGGTGTTACTATTCAGCAAATGATAAACATAAAAGATGGTGTTGAGTTGATTCTTGGAATTAAGAAAGATCCTGTTTTCGGAACCGTTGTTTTAGTTGGTATGGGTGGTACAGGTGCTGAATTATTTAAAGATAAAAAACTTGGATTCCCACCATTGAATGAAACTCTTGCAAGGCAAATGATAGAATCCTTAAAAATTTATCCATTATTAAAAGGATACAGAGGCAGCACCCCAAAAAATATTAATAAGCTCATTGAAATCATGATACGCTTATCATACCTTGCCGCAGATTACCCCGAAATAGAAGAGCTTGATATCAATCCGATTCTCGTAACTGAAAAAGATGCAATTGCATTAGATGCCAGAGTGGTGCTTGATCAGAACTTAATGGGCAAACCTGTTATTCCTTTTTCACATCTTATTTTACATCCCTATCCTGAAAAATATTTAAAAACCGGCAAATTAAATGATGGTACTCAAGTAATCTTAAGACCCATTAAACCTGAAGATGAACCGATGTGGTTAGACCTGTTAGGCAGTTGTTCTAAAGAGTCAATCTTTTCAAGATTCAGGTATAATTTCCATTATGATTCCCATGAAGTTGCAACTCAATTCTGCTTTATTGATTATGGTAGAGAAATTGCAATTGTTGCAGAAATTACGGAAAATGAAAAAAGAAGATTAATTGGTGTTGGAAGACTTATTGCTGACCCCGATCTTGACTCTGCTGAATATGCAGTTTTGATTACCGATAAATATCAGAAAAAGGATTTAGGAAGTATTCTTACTGAATATTGCATGGAAATTTCAAAAAAATGGAATATTAAACGTATGGTTGCTGAAACAACTGCTGATAATAAACCAATGATTGCTGTTTTCAGAAAATTAGATTTTAAAATTCACTTTAATTCCGATTCTTCAGTTAGTGTTTCAAAAGAATTGTAAAGACTGAAATTAAAATGTGAATAAATTTGCTTGAATGATAGATAATAAAAAGATTGAAGAAGCTGCCGAAAAGATAAGAAAATCAAAATATACAGTTGCTTTTACAGGTGCAGGTATTTCAGTGGAAAGCGGAATTCCTCCTTTCAGAGGGGAAAACGGATTATGGAATAAATATCACCCGATTTTTGTTGAAATTGAATATTTCCGGAAAAAGCCGCTCCAGTCATGGAAAAAAATAAAAGAAATTTTTTATGATACTTTTGATCAGGCTAAGCCGAATGCTGCTCATGAAATTTTAGCCAAAATGGGCAAACGAGGATTTCTTGAATCAATAATTACACAAAACATTGATAATCTTCATCAAAAAGCAGGGTTCAAAAATGTTTACGAACTTCACGGGACATCACGCACTCTTTCATGCACTGAATGTTCATCTGAATATGACCTGAGTTTTGTTGATTTGAATTTTTTGCCCCCAACATGTTATATTTGCAAAGGAATATTAAAACCGGATATAGTTTTTTTTAATGAACCGATTCCTCAATTTGCTTTGAAGAGATCTTTTGAGGAAGCAAAAAAATCAGATGTTTTTATAATTATCGGAACAAATGCCGAAGTTATACCGGCTGCTGATATTCCTGTTGCTGCAAAAGAACAAGGTGCAACAATCATTGAAGTAAATATTAAAAAATCACATTTTACCGATACGATCACTGATGTTTTTTTAAAAGGTAAAGCTGCAGAAGTATTGACAGAACTGGGGAAAGTTTTGAATTTGTAAGAGACTGTTTAATTTTTATTTTTATAAATCAATCACTTCACAAATTTCATTAAAAATGTCTTCAATTGACCCGACACCATGAACTAATTCAAATTTATTTTGTTTTTTGTAAAAATCAATTAATGGCTTTGTTTGTTTGTGATAAACTTTAAGTCTGTTTTGAATTACTTCTTCAGTGTCGTCTTTTCTTCCGGTTTCTATTGCTCTTTTCAGCAAACGTGCAACTAACTCTTCTTCATGGACTTCCAAGGCAATAACCAATGAAATTAAAGATCTTTCTTCTTTCATTAAATTATCTAAGTCTTCAGCCTGAACAATGGTTCGCGGGAAACCGTCAAATACAAAACCCTTTGTATCTTTATGCTTATCTATTACAGATTTAAGTATTTCTATTAAAAGTTCATCAGGAACTAATTCGCCTTTTTCAGTAATGCTTTTAACTTTTAAACCGATTTCGGTTTTATTTCTTATTTCGTTTCTGAATATATCACCGGTTGAAATATGGATTAGCCCGTATTTTTCAGCAATTCTTATTGATTGTGTTCCTTTGCCCGAACCGGGAGGACCAAAAATAATTAGATTGAACATATAAATTGAATTTTTAAATTATTAAAAATATTTTTCATTAAAAAATAGAAATACTAGCTTTAAAAAAGGTTAAATTTGCATGATATTAAAAAAGTTATTTTATTCATATATTTTTGAAATTACGATATAATATATTCTATGACACAAAATAATTTAACAAAAAAAAATATAACGTTACCATTTAAAAGTGATACAATAAATCAAAACATTATAATTTCAATAGATACTTCGAAAGAAGATAATCAGCAAAAATCATTGTTTTTCTCACATCAATTAAAAACAGATAATATAAATCCTAAAAACTTTTATAAGGCAAATAATGACTGGATATTAGGAATATTGATTATATGTTTGGTTCTTTATGCCTTTATTCAGGTACTTTATAGAAAGCGCTTAAGTATGATTTTCAAGGCCTTTTTTGCAAAACATTTTGCCAATCAACTTGCGAGAGAAGGTAATATATTTAAAGAACGTATTTCCATCCCATTATTTTTTTTATATATAACTGTCTTTTCTATGATGATTTACCAGGCAATAATATACTTCTCTAACTTACATGAAAATATTAATATTAACTTTATTTTATTTGCAGAAATTTGCGGTGTTGTACTGGTTTTTTGGTTTTTTAAAATAGTTATGATAAAAATAAGCGAGAAAATATTTAAAACAGGCAAACAATCTTATGAAATTTTATTAAACATTTTTATTTTTAATATCGTTTCAGGAATCATATTATTGCCTTTTATTATCTTGATTT
>CAZREZ010000249.1:0-4932 GCA_964599115.1 uncultured Bacteroidales bacterium | reverse complement strand
TATCCCTATTTTAACAAATAGGATAGGGGGAAATATTTCTATAACAAATCAATTTTTAATATCAAGTTTTTTAGTATCTATTATATCAATACCTTTGGTAATGTGGATATTTAATAATTTTTTTACAATTAATTAATAACTGATGAAAAAAGACATTTCAATAATTCTATCAGGAGAAGCCGGACAAGGTATCAAAACTATTGAGTTGCTAATAATCAGGGCTTTAAAAAATTCGGGTTTTAATGTATTTTCTACTAATGAACTTATGTCAAGGGTAAGAGGAGGCAATAATACTACCGAAATAAGGGTATCGGGTAAAAGAGTTCAGGCTTATGTTGATAGAATCGATATTTTAATCGTATTAAGTAAAAATGCTATTTCCAGAATAGAAAACCGGCTTACTAAAGGCACCATAATAATAGGACAAGATAGTTTTATTGAGAAAAAATATAAAAATGGTCAATATAATATAAAGGATGTAGCTATTAGTTCTTTAGCCAAAGAGGTTGGTGGCATGATATATTCTAATATTATTATTTATGGACTTATTGCCGGTATTTTTGATATAAATTTAAATTTGATTAAAGAATATATCACAAAGCATTTCTCAACTAAAGGAAAAGAAATTACAGATAATAATATTAATGCAGTAATTAAGGGCTATGAAAAAGGCAAGGGATTGAAATTAGGAATACAAGTTGAAAAAGATGAAAAAACAAAAAAACAGGTATTATTAAGCGGATCTGAATCTATTGGAGTAGGTGCATTAGCTGGGGGGTGTAATTTTATTACTGCATACCCAATGTCACCCTCAACCGGTGTAATACATTTTTTAGCCAAACATTCTGAAGAGTATGGAGTTGTTGTCGAACAGGCAGAAGATGAAATTTCTGCGATTAATATGATTCAGGGCGCTTGGTATGCCGGAGCACGGGCGATGACTACAACATCAGGAGGTGGATTTTCTCTTATGGTAGAAGGAATAAGCAATGCAGCAATAACTGAAGTTCCGGTAGTAATTCATCTTGCCCAACGGCCTGGACCTTCCACAGGACTTCCCACTCGAACCGAGCAAGGCGATTTGAACCTGGCTTTATATGCAGGTCATGGTGAATTCCCCAGAATAATTTTTGCTCCCGGAAATTTTACTGATGGAATTTACTTAACTCAAAAAGCATTTAATCTGGCTGATAAATATCAGGTCCCTGTAATAATCTTAACTGACCAGTTTTATATTGATTCATATCAAAGCATCAAATCAATTGACTTTTCAAACTTTAAAGTGGAAAATTATATTACTAAAACACATAAAAATTATAAAAGGTACAAAATTACCGAAGATGGAATATCCCCCAGAGGAATTCCAATGCTCGGTGATGGATTTGTCAGGTTTGATAGCCACGAACATGATGAGCGCGGATTTATCACTGAAGATTTTGATATAAGAAAAAAAATGGTGGATAAAAGACTTAAAAAATTAGAGCTTTATTCAAAGGAATCTATAGATGCAGAAATTATAGGTTCAAAAAACTATAAAACATTAATGGTAGGTTGGGGCTCAACTTATGGAGTTATTAAAGAAGTAATTCAAGAACTTAACGATAATGATACTGCTTTTGCATATTTCAAACAAGTTTATCCATTACCAAATAATACAAAAAAAATCCTGTCAAAAGCAAAAAAATTAATTATTATTGAAAATAATGCTACTTCTCAATTCGGACAACTTATTAAAAGATATACTGGGATAGAATTTACAAAGCATATTTTAAAATATACCGGAATGCCTTTTTCATTAGAAGAAATTATTGAAAAATTAAATGGACTAAAATAATTAAACACTCATGTTTTTTATATTGAGACACAAAAAAGAATGACTAAAATGTAAATCACTAACAGTTAACCCATTACTAAATTTTAAACAAATGAAGAAGAATTATGATTTTGATCAAATACCTGAAACAGGTTGGTGCCCCGGCTGTGGAAATTTTGCTATTCTCAAAGTACTAAAGGACGCTTTAGATGAATTAAATATTGATCCTCAAAAACTGGTTATATCTGCAGGAATCGGGCAAGCAGCTAAAACATCCCAATATATAAACTCCAATTGTTTCAACGGTTTACATGGTAGGGCACTTCCTGTTGCAACAGGAATAAAAGTTTCAAATCCTGATCTCGTTGTTGTGGCCGAAGGAGGGGATGGTGATATGTATGGAGAAGGTGGTAATCATTTTATACATGCAATCAGAAGAAACATTGACGTAAAAAATATAGTACATAATAATATGGTTTACGGACTAACATTAGGGCAGGCCTCACCGACAAGCAGAAAGGAATTTAAAACCCCACTGCAAATAGAAGGAGTGTATTTAGAGCCGTTTAACCCAATTGCTGTTGCTATTTCCTTAGGAGCTTCTTTTGTGGCCCGAGCGTTTTCGGGAGATATGAATCAAATGAAAAAAATCTTAAAAAAAGCAATCAATCATAAAGGCTATGCTCTTGTTGATATTTTCCATCCATGTGTATCGTTTAATAAAATCAATAATTTCAAATGGTTTAAAAACAACACATATTATCTCGAAGAAGAATATGATTGTACCAATAAAATGGAAGCATTAAAAAAAGCATTTGAAACTGATAAATTTCCATTGGGCGTCATCTATATTAATGAAAAGAACAAAACTTTTAGCGAAAACTTA
This sequence comes from uncultured Bacteroidales bacterium, assembly GCA_964599115.1. Taxonomy (GTDB): domain Bacteria; phylum Bacteroidota; class Bacteroidia; order Bacteroidales; family JADFUO01; genus JADFUO01. The sequence continues at coordinate 2,233 of CAZREZ010000249.1, read as the reverse complement.
ATAGCATATAAAAACGATAAAAGACCGCTATATAAAAGAGAAGTTAATCCGCAAGATGTAGAAAAACTATTATCGTCTAACTAAAGTATCATTAAATATTGATGAAAAGGAATTAATTACAGAAGATAAAGGTAAAATAATAAGCCACAATTATTGCAATTTATCTTATATCTATAAGTGGAAAATTACTGATTGAATCGTTAAAAATTTTAATATACAACATTGCATACTTCAACCGGAACTCAAACGAAAAGATAAAAAGGACATAATTGTACAAGAATAAAATGAATACAGAATAGTATATAAATCAAAATCCGATATAAAATGAAAAAATCTGTTAAAATACTCAACCCTGACTGTATCAAAAGAATTATACAAAAAACAGATAAAAGAGTGATTTTTGAAAAGACAAACATTATTCCTGAACATCACGATTTGTATAAAGAATTAAAAAAATATGTAGGTTATGAAAAAATTGGCAGAAAATCAGTTTTGGGAATTGACATGTATCAATACAGTTCTTATGGAGAATTCGAACAGACCTTAATACCCTTTCTTTTTAAAACAATTCTTAATACCACAATTGCTTTGTGCCTATCGAATCATAAATTTATTTTTCAGAAATATACTGTTGAAAAAATTGAAAAAAGCTTTATAAGCACCGGTGATGGAGGTTTCCTGATATTTGACAACCCATTGCATTCATTAATATTTGCAAGTAATTTTGCAATTATCCTAAGGGCATTTAATTCATATCATTATTATCCCAAACTGCGAAAGATTATCGGTGGAGTTAATATGCGGTATGCTATAACTTATGATAAAATCTACTTTTTTGATAATAATTTCTATGGCAGAGCCATAATCAACAATGCCAGGATATTGATGAAAGATAACCTTAACAGATGCTTATTGGATGAACATGTTTTTACATGGTTCACAACCAACCTCGACGGGATAGAGAATTTACAGATAATAACTATTGAGGATATTTCAAATATTTATGAATTCAGTAAAAATTACGACAGAAAATTTCTGGAAAGCGGTGATGAGATTTTCGGAGATGAGCCTACACGAAAATACGGCATTATAAATTCTGATATTTTAAAAGTTGGAATTATCAAATCTAAGGAGACTATTATAAGCGTTTATAATCTACATCTTCAGGTAACAATTACTTTATATAATGATGATGACCCAAACCAGAAAAGATTAATAACTGTTAGTTTGGGAAATTTGAATACTTCAGGAATATAAAAAAATTAATTATCAATAAAAAAAATGAAAGGAAACAAATTATGAAAAAGTACGAATGCACAGTCTGCGCCTGGATTTATGACCCGGAAAATGGAGATCCTGATGGAGGAATAGAGCCCGGAACTGCTTTTGAAGACATCCCGGATGATTGGGTTTGCCCGGAATGCGGAGTAGGAAAAGACGATTTTGAACTTCTTGAAGATTAATAGGTTTCAGGTTACGGATTTCAGATTAGAGTGTGTTGATGCCTGAATAGAATAGCGTTGACCGTTTTTACTTTCTTTTTCACTCTTTGTGTTTTTAGTGACGGATTAAAAGAGAGAAGGATTTATTGTGAAAGAAATATTTAATATATATAATAAAATTAAACCGGGTATTCTTAATAGAATAATCGAATTTAGATCTATTTGGAATGAAGCTGATGAGAAAAGATTATTTCAGGAATTAGCTTTTTGTATTCTAACCCCGCAATCAAAAGCAAAAAATGCCTGGAAAGCAGTCTCTTCTTTGTATGAATCAGGCTTTTTGTTCAACGGAACACACAATGAAATTGTTGATGAGTTGAATATTGTCAGATTCAAGAATAATAAAGCGAGATATATTGTTTCTGCAAGAAATTTATTTTTAAAAGAAGATGGTTTTAAAATAAGAAATTTATTGAACGATGCCGGAGACGTTTTTGAAAAAAGAAAATGGTTGGTAAAAAATATAAAGGGTATTGGCTATAAAGAAGCGAGCCATTATTTAAGAAACATCGGGTTTGTTGAAAATATTGCAATCCTTGACAGGCATGTTTTAAAAAATCTGGAAATTTATGATGTAATTAACGAAATTCCAAAATCTATTACACCGGATAAATATATTAATATGGAAACAAAAATGAAGGAATTTTCAAAAGAGATAAATGTTCCTTTGGAGTTTCTTGATTTTGTTTTTTGGTATAAAGAAACAGGAGAAATTTTTAAATAAAATAATT
>CAZREZ010000248.1:0-4968 GCA_964599115.1 uncultured Bacteroidales bacterium | reverse complement strand
ACGTAAGGAGGAATTAAAGATGCCACATCCAGAAAATAAAAACATAATAGATAACATCAACAATTTAAAAGTTCTCCTTAATAGTAATATTGAATTCCCTAAGACAGGAATCATGGCTACTATCGGACCTAAGAGTTTTTTTCCTGACAAAAATATCAACCTTATATCAAGTTTAATCTGTGAAGGGATGAATATAGTGCGAATTAATCTTGCACATGTAAATGATGAAGAGGATAGAAAGACAACAATCGCACTTTTAGACACTTTAGATGATTGTGTTAAGAAAAGCCGGCAGCCAATAATAGTAACTGCTGATTTGGGAGGACCAAAAATCAGAATAGGGAAAGTTCGAACAAAAAACAATCAAGATGATAAAGACTATGTAGAATTTAAGACTGATGATATTTTAATCTTTACTCTAGATCCAGAATATGGTGTTACGAATGGAGAATATTATGGAGAGAAAGATTCAAAATTTTCTTTAGATATAGATATTAATGAATTTAAAATTAATAATATAGCAGAAGGAAGCTTGGTTTCCATGGATGATGGCAGTTTTCGGCTTATAGTCAAAACTGTTACAGAAAATGAAATTACCTGTATAGCTTTGAACGATTGGAAGCTTAAAAAAAAGAAAGGCGTCAACTTCCCTGGATGTAAAATTACGAGTTCAGCACTTGTCAGAAAGGACTTCGATGATCTTGACTGGCTGTTTAATCCTGATAAAGGGGTAGCTAATGGCAGAATAGACTATATATCATTATCTTTTGTGAAGTCATCAGAGGACGTGACGCTACTTCGCAAATTTTTAGATGCTAATTATCATGAGAGAAATGTAAGAATAATCTCCAAAATAGAAACAGCAGAATCAGTAAGTAATGGTAATAGTAATTATCCTGTATTTCAGGATATTTTAGAAGTTTCTGATGCCATAATGATCGCAAGAGGTGATCTTGGTGCAGAAATTCCGTTTCAAGAAGTACCGGAAATCCAAAGGAAATTAATTGAAATTACTCACAAGGCACGAAAACCAGTGATTGTTGCGACACAGATGTTAGAATTTATGGTTGATCATGATTTTGCAACCCGAGCTGAAGTTACTGATGTTACTAACGCTATCCTTGAGGGAGCTGACGTTACAATGCTATCAGCAGAGACTTCTAACGGAATAAATCCAGTTGCTGCAGTGAGTATGATGCAGAAAATAGTTAAGCAAGCTTGTACGCGAGTGTTAGTGCTCCCTGATGAGAAAACTTCAACTTTTTATAATAAAAATGAGAATGTGGTTGAAGCAATAGCCCACCCAGTAGTTAAATTTGCAGAAAAGCTTGGTGCCAAATTAATTGTATCATTTACTCACACCGGATTAACACCAATTGCCATTTCGCATTATAGGCCAAAACAGCCAGTAATTGCTATTACTTATAATCCAGATACTGTTGCAAAGTTGGGACTATACCAAGGAATCTATACAGTTCTCATCAATTACGTACCTAAAAATTCTAATGATCACAGAGAGGTATGTCAGCGTATTTTGCAGGAGACGTTGAAACTCACTAACCCAGGTGATCTTTCTGTTGTTACGCTAAGCATGGATCCCGAAGCTGAGGATAAACGAGAAACCAATTCGCTTTATGTTTTAAGGCATGGAGAAAAACGCTGAAAAAATTAAACGCAGAGACGCAGATTGCAGGTTTCTGGTTATTGAAGACTGAACTTTTTTCAATATACAGGAATTTATCAAACGAATTTATTTTTATAAATGTTTGTAAAATTTTTAAAAAATCTTTAATCTTGTATCCTAAACTTTAAATAATTGATTATGAAAAAATTTATTATTCTGTTTTTTGTTCTTTTTTCATTAGTGCTGATCTGTGGCATGTCATGCAAAAAAGCTGATGATGATCCATCTAATGCGGGATTGATCAGCCAGTTTGACAGTGACAAAATTTTAGTGTCAACTGTTGTTGGTTCCACAGCAACCGGTTTCGGCGCTGTATTCGAAAATTTAATAATAGATTCTCTGGCACGAGTTGAATTTTGTCGTGTTTACACTGACTCAATTCGTTATTTTGAGGATTTATCAGGTTACTTTTTTACACAGGATTTTTTCGGGTGGAATGTTGCCTACCCAACAAATAAAGACCTTGAAGGGACTTACCTGTGGGATCTACAGGATCCTGAAGGTAATTTCTTCATCAGGACCATGAGTGAAATTGCAAAAACTGAAGGATCAGGATTTATCGAATATTACTGGAATAATCCGGCAACTGGCGATAACGAGAAAAAACTCTCCTTTATTCATGCCATCCCGGGTATAGAATACTATATCGGTTCAGGTTTTTATATTCGTTCTACTGATCCTACTATCACCCTGCTGGAAAGCAATAAAGAAATTTCAAAAAACGCCACGATTAGTTTTGCAGAAGGAATCGCAGCCGTTTTCGTTGATATCTACACTGATTCACTTAACAGGGTTCAGTTTTGCCGTACACTGCTTGATACTATAAAATATTTTGAAGATAACTCAGGTTATTTTTTTGTTGTTGACCTGAACGGTTACTGTATATCACATGGTGCAAATAAAAACCTGGAGGGCACCGATGTATATGATCTGCAGGATTCGAAAGGAGTGTTTTTTATCAGGGAAATGATCGCACTGGCTGAGAATCCTGGTTATGGCTTTTTTGAGTATTACTGGAATAACCCGGCCTCAGGCCTGGATGAAAAGAAAATGACTTATATACTTCTGATACCAGGAACTGACTATTTCATAGGTGCAGGAATTTATGTTCAGTAGATAATAAAAAATTGCAAAAGGTTACAAGTTCAAACAAAAAACCCGTCCTTGCGAACGGGTTATAAAATTGAATAAAAAATAATTTTAAACTTTCTTTGGAGTCTTTACAAGTATTGTTAATACCGTGCCAATAAGTACCATAACACCTGTAATTGTAAAAGCAAGGGCGAAATTACCCATGTCTCCTAATGCTCCTCCTAATATAGGGCATATAATTCCACCTACGCCGTAAGCAAGAAATACGAACGGATAGTTCTGTCCGACATTTTTTGTACCGAAGGTATCGGCAGTGATAGTTGGAAACAATGCAAAGTTTCCGCCAAAGTTAAAGCCGATCAAAGCTGCTCCGAGATATAGCAGGTATTCATTTCCTGCCATAAATGTAAACAGTATCACAATTACACCCTGTGTGGCAGTCATAATAATAATTGAAGTTTTTCGTCCGATTTTATCGCTGAGCAAGCCCCAGATTATTCTTCCTAATCCGTTAGCAATGCTAAAGAAAACCGCCATAGCAGTGCCTGCAATTGCACTTGCTGAAACAGCATCAAAGCCGGCATTTTGTAATGCTTCAATAGGGTATAATTTCATTAAACCTATAGACATTAATCCTGCTCCTGCACTAAACACAAAAGTTAAGAATATCAGGTAAAATTGAATTTTCTTTAACATTTCATTACTTGAAAAGATAACTGTTCCGGCAGCAGCTTGTTCATTTGCCTTTGGTTCCGGTGCTTTATATCCTTTAGGTTGCCATCCTTCGGGCGGAAATATCATCCAAAATCCACCAATAATCACCATAAGAGCAAATGCAATTCCATAAAACATAAAGGTACTTGATAGTCCGATGTTTTCAATCAGATGACCCCATGAACCTGCCAGTTTGACCCATCCCATAGCTCCAAAACCGAATCCTGCTACTGCCAGTCCTGTTATCATTCCTTTCTTATCGGGGAACCATCTCATACCAACAGCAATCGGGACAACATAAGCAAAACCGATTCCGGCACCACCAACAACTCCTATTAAGATAGCATAAGCCCAAAAATTCGTACCTCCGAATAATCCTGCAAGAGCATATCCCAGTCCAAGAGTTATCCCGCCAATTATAGCAAGTTTTTTTGGACCCCAGGTATTTAATTTTTTTCCTGCAAAAACCATAACTATAGCAAAAAAAGCTAAGCCTAATGAAAATATAATTTGAGACCTAGTTTTACTAAATCCATAATTAAGTTTTTGAATAGTTTCTTTTTGAACATATTTTGGTATTATATTATTAATTTTTTTAATTATTATATCTTTTTTTTCTTTTTGTAAATTTATTGACTCTTCACTTTTTTCTTCTTTAAGCTTTGTTTCTACTAATTTTAGTTCTTCTCGTGGTTGCTCAAGTTCTTTATTCATTTTATTAAATTCTTCCTTATCCAAATTCAATTGAGGTGCATTTTTTAATTTTGTTGAACCATATACATTAACAATTTCCATTGGAGATTTAGCTGTTAAACCAGGTGTAAAAACCGACCATGCATAAATTGCACCAAGAGCTAATTGTATCAGGATAGCTCCGAGAATTACAAAGCCCCTTTTCATTACTTTTTTATTTTCCATAATTGATATTTTTTAATTAATAATTTATATATTTAATGTAAAAAAGACACTTTATGCCGTGTTAAGCATAAAATGTCTTTTTAAAGTATATCAGATAAATAGCATTATCGTTTTACTTCAACTTTTGCACCTTCAATAATTTCACTTACAATACCCGGGTCAAGCAATGTTGAAGTATCACCCAAATTAGTTGCATCACCTTCACCGATTTTACGTAAGATTCTTCTCATGATCTTACCTGAACGGGTTTTGGGCAATCCTGTTACTAACTGAATCATGTCAGGCTTAGCAATTGGTCCGATTTGTTTTGTAACTGTTGCTCTGATCTCAGCTTCGATATTAGCGGCTTCAGTATCAGAAAGTTCATCACAAATTACATAAGCATATATTCCCGAACCTTTAATTTCATGCGGATAACCTACAACAGCCGATTCGTTAACTTTTGGATGTTGATTAATAGCATCTTCTACTTCTGCTGTTCCAATCCTGTGACCTGAAACATTAATAACATCATCCACACGTCCCATTATTCTGTAATATCCTTCTTCGTCACGTTTTGC
>CAZREZ010000247.1:0-4982 GCA_964599115.1 uncultured Bacteroidales bacterium | reverse complement strand
GTTGCATTGCTCGAACCTTTTATTGATACTGTTGTTATCTGCACTATGACTGCTCTTGTAATTATCTTTACAGGTTTACATAATAATCCGGGTGACCTGGAAGGATCACAATTAACTTCTGCTGCTTTCGGCAGTGTATTTTCATGGTTTCCTTATTTGCTGGTAGTTGCTATTTTTTTGTTTGCCTTCTCAACAATGGTCGCATGGTCGTATTACGGTTTAAAAGGTTTTGATTACTTGTGCGGAGGATTTTTTGAAAATAAACTTGGTAACCGTAAAATCGGAACGAGGATATTTCAGTTCATATTTTTAGGATTTGCTATTATCGGTGCTTCCTCATCACTTGATGTAGTTATTGGTTTTTCTGATATGATGATCTTAAGTATGGCATTCCCAAATATTTTAGGACTTTTTATTTTAGCCAAAGAAGTAAAAAAAGACATGAAATCATATATGTCAAGAGTTAAGAGTGGGGAGGTAAAGAAATATAGATAGTCCTGTCCATAAAGTATGTGTTTTTTTGATTTTAGAATAACGATTAACGATTTCTGATTTATGAAGTTATTGAAAATCTTAAATATAAAATCTCCTTATGGTTTGCTGATGGAATAGCATTTAATATACAATTAAATATATTTTGCTGATTAACACTGATTACTCCATTCCCAAATTTCCAATTTTCAATTTCCAATTTCTAATTTCCAATTTCTATCTATCTCTAATTCTTCAATCTCTTCATTTCCGAAAAATACGACTTAGTTTCTTTGCTAACAACCGGCGCCAGTAACAACAAAGCTATAAGGTTAGGAACAGTCATAAATGTAATAACCATATCAACAAAGTGCCACACCAGATCAATTCCCCAAATTGAGCCCAGGAAAACAAATAGCCCGTATAAATACCTGTATGGTTTTATTAGTTTTTCACCAAAAAGATATTCAGCAGCTCTTGTTCCATAATACGACCAACTGATAATTGTTGAGAAAGCAAACAAAATCAAACCACCTGCAACAACATGCCTGCCTACACTTCCGAGTCCGATATTTGAAAGCCCCCTTGTAAAGCCATCAACAGTCATTGCAACTCCTTTAATGCCGCTGCTCCATGCTCCTGTAAGAATAATTACAAGCGCTGTAAGAGTACAAATAATAATAGTATCTATCAATGGACCAACTGAAGCCACAAGACCCTCTCTTGCAGGATATTTTGTTTTAGCTGCTGCGTGAGCAATAGCTGCCGACCCTTGCCCTGCCTCATTGGAAAAAAGCCCTCTTCTTACACCCCAGGTAATTGTAAATATAAATGCCGAACCCAGAAAACCTCCTGCAGCTGCTGTTCCGGAAAATGCATCATGAAATATCATATTAAATGCATCAGGAATTTTGTTATAAAGTATAACTATCACTGTAATCGCACTTATAAAATAAGCAGCAGCCATAACCGGAACCAGTTTTGAGGTTACTTCTGCAATTCTTTTTATCCCTCCAACAATTACAAGCAATACAACAACAGTAATAAATAAACCTGAAATCCATGTAGGGAAATTATAATTTGTAAACAAAACATCTGTCATTGAATGTGATTGCGCCATATTACCCGTTCCTAATGAACATAAAATAGTTGCTATTGCAAAAATTACAGCAAGCACTTTGGCAAAATATCCCAGCTTGTCTTTTAAGGCAATTTCCATATAATACATTGGCCCGCCCGAAACCGAACCGTCTTTATGTACTTTACGAAATTTTGTTGAAAGAGTACATTCGGCAAACTTGAGGATCATTCCGAGAAAGCCGGTTACCCACATCCAGAATATAGCTCCCGGACCGCCAAAATATATAGCCAAAGCCACACCTACAATATTTCCGGTTCCTATAGTTGCTGATAAAGCTGTGGTTAAGGCACGAAAGTGATTGATGTCGCCGGTATCGCTCTTCCTGTCATATTTGCCGCTAATGATCCTGAGTGAATGCCCGAGCCTGGTTATCTGAAGGAACTTAAATCTGATTGTAAAATAAATACCGGTTGGTATCAATAAAATTAACAGAAGATAAACACCGATATTATCATTATAGCTTACTATTAATTTATCAACTGAATTTAAAAAGTTTTCCATTAATAAAAATCAATTTTGTAATAAAACGCCAAATATAAACAAATCTCAAAAACTCTTAGTTTGCTTTTTCAATTTATTATTACAATCTTAAAATTTCCTGACAATTTCTTATTTATTGTATTAATTAGAAACAAACTATTTGGGATTACGAGATTATGATTTTAGATTTTAGATTTAAGATTTAAGGATTACGAATTACGAATTACGAATTACGAATTGGTTTGATTTACGATTTAATAAAAATCAATTATTAATGCGAATCAAGGATTGAGATTTTATTAAACCACGAAGTCGCACAAAGTACATCACAAAGTATCACAAAGAAAAAATTTAATTCTCATGAATATAGAAAATATTTTTAAAACAGTATTAGATTGTTCTTTTCAGGTTCATACAGCATTAGGCCCTGGCTTACTTGAAAGTGCTTATGAAGAATGCCTGTATTATGAACTTCTGCAATCAGGTTTAAACGTGGAAAAGCAAATACCATTACCACTAATTTATAAAGAAGTAAAACTTAATGCCGGTTACAGAGTTGATTTATTGGTAGAAAACAAAGTGATTGTTGAGATAAAATCTGTTGAATCATTAGCTGATATACATATGGCGCAAATACTTACTTATTTGAAGCTTTCGGGATGTAAGTTAGGCTTATTGGTAAACTTTAATGTAAGACATTTGAAAGACGGTATTAAACGTGTAATTCTTTAGTACTTAGTGTGCCTTTGTGCTATCCTTTGTGTTCTTTGTGGTAAAAAAAGTCAATTTCAACCACGAAGTCGCACAAAGTACATCACAAAGTATCACAAAGAAAAAATTTAATTCTCATGAATATAGAAAATATTTTTAAAACGGTATTAAACGTGTAATTCTTTAGTGCTTAGTGTGCCTTTGTGATATCCTTTGTGTTCTTTGTGGTAAAAAAAGTCAATTTCATAATATAAAAAGTATTGCAGGTATTAAATTGTTCTAACTCAAATCTTTGCGTCTCTGCGTCTTTGCGTGATGAATTATTCAGCATTGTATTTCAATAGTTTTAAAAAAAAATCAATCGTAACTTCAATCACGTAATTCGTAACTCGTAATTCGTAAAAACCGATGTAGAACCTTTTATTAAATAAGAATGAATAATTTTATCAAACAATATTTCAGCTTTAACAAAAGAGAAAGAAGTGGAATATTTATTTTAATTTTTATAATTCTTATACTGATAATTACAAATTATCTGCTTCCGCTTTTTTCTGAAAATAAACAAGTTGATTTTTCTGAATTTGATAAAGAAATCGCTGTATTTGAAACTTCACAGAAAGCTATACAGGACTCAATAAAAAAAGCATATTCTCAAAAAACATTTAATAACAAAAAGCAGAAAACAATAATCTTTAAAAAAAAATTATCTCCCTTTAAATTTAATCCTAATGGTCTTTCTGTTGAAAAATGGAAAAAACTCGGCTTAACGGAAAATCAAATTAAAGTAATTAAAAATTACGAAAAAAGAGGAGGCAAATTTTACAAAAAGGAAGATCTGAAAAAAATTTACTCAATCACTAAAAAAGAATATAAAATTCTGGAGCCGTTTATTGTTATTCCTGAAACTAAAAAAAGCAAACCTGAGCCTGAACCAAAAAAAATCAAACAAAAATCAAAATATAATCTCACCACCAAAACCAAACCTTTAATTATTGAATTAAACTCGGTTGACTCAATACAGCTTATTAAATTACCCGGCATAGGTCCTGTGTTTTCACAAAGAATAATTAAATACAGGGATCTATTAGGTGGCTTTAATTCATCAGGGCAGCTTCTTGAAGTCTATGGTTTTGACAGTTCAAGGTATTTTAACATACTTCCATTTATAAAAATCGATACTGCGTTAATAAAAAAATTAAATATAAATTCTGCTTCTTTTAAAGAATTACTAAAACATCCTTATATTAGCTTCGATTTTACAAAACACATAGTTAACACAAGGAAGAAGGAGAAATTCAGCACATTTGAGCAATTAAAGAATACCGGTTATTTAACTGATTCTTTATATTCTAATCTTCTCCCCTATCTTGAGCTTGAATAAAATATATCAATTAATTATCAATAAATATTTTTAATCCCTACACAATAAACATGAGCAGATTTTCCAGGACAATTTCACAATTCCCGAAAACTTTTTGGGTTGCCAACACCATGGAGCTTTTTGAAAGATGGGCATGGTACGGAATTTTTACTGTGCTGGCGCTGTATCTGACAGGCTCAAAAGATACCGGAGCATTAGGGTTTTCACAGGTTCAAAAAGGTTACCTGATGGGCTCAATAGTTGCGATTTTATATTCACTTCCTGTAATTACCGGAGCTATTGCCGATAAGTTCGGTTATAAAAAAGTTTTGCTGGTTTCTTATGTGATCTTAGCTTCAGGATACCTGATGATGGGAGTTTTTACAAGCTATGCTGCCATGTATTTTGTTTTTCTGTATGTAGCTGTCGGAGCAGCTCTTTTTAAACCGGTTATCTCGGCTACTGTTGCTAAAACTACAAATAATGAAACTTCTTCATTAGGATTCGGAATTTTTTATATGATGGTAAATATTGGTGCATTCATAGCTCCGCTTGTAAGTTCAAACCTGAGATCAAACAGCTGGGATCTTGTTTTTGTTATGTCCGCATCGGTTATTGTTGTAAATTTTATCCTTGTATTATTTTTTTACAAAGAACCTGAAAGAGAAAAAAACACAGAACCTTTGGGCAGGTCAATTTTAACTATCCTCAAAAATATTCTGACAACCTTAGCCGATTACAAATTTTTGATCTTCCTGATAATCATCATCGGGTTCTGGTCAATGTACAACCAGTTATTTTATTAACTGCCGGTTTTTA
>CAZREZ010000246.1:0-4985 GCA_964599115.1 uncultured Bacteroidales bacterium | reverse complement strand
GTGTTTTTTCATTTCTTTTCAATTAATTTTTTTAGCAGGCCTATGTCTTCTTGTTGTTTATCAATTATCTTTTTTATGATTTCTTACTTTTTTAATTCTTCAATCTGTGACTTGAGATATTCAATTTCTTTCTGATGTTGTATTATATATAATGTAAGCTCTTCAATCTTTTGAAGTAATTTTGCATCCATTTCACCCAAGTCAATCCCATTTTCTTTTACATCTCTAGCTGAAGGTATATCCGGCAAATGCTTGTTTTCTTTAATAAATTTTTCTAAATCTCCGATTGATCGCAGCTGATAATTTTTATCAAAAACAAAATCAGACCAATTGGATACTAATTCTACTTTTACCTTTTCTGTAATTATTCCTTCTTCTACATAAAGTTTATATCCCTCCGGCCTAATTAGATTTTGTCCTCCTATAACTACTTTTCCATTCACATGTAATTTCTCATCAGGGGTGATTGTACCTATTCCAATTAGACCACCATTTTTTGGAAATACTGTTAATAAGGCTATGCCATAATGATCCTGTAATTGCAATACCGGTTTATTATAACTTACATGACTAGCCTTCACAAGCAAACCTTTTCCTTCCATATTTGTATTCCGGATCGTTGCAGCCCATTTATCAATTCCGTTGGATTTTACTTCTAAAGTACTTGAAGGAATCTCTGTACCAATTCCAACATTTCCTTCCAAACGGTATATGTTGTTATCTTCACCTAATTCCCACAAGCTTTGTGTTGGCAGCCAGGCTGAATTTCCATTTCTGTCGGTAGTCAGTACATATCCGTCTTTTATTCCTGGCTGTGGCATTTTAAAGCCATTGGTAAGTATGGTTCCATTAACATGGAGTTTCTCTTCTGGGATTTGTGTTCCAATTCCTACATTACCATTGTTTAAAATATAATTTTTTTGTGTTGAAAAAACAAGACCATATTCACTATTGGCAGTTAAGCCATGAAACATATTACCGAGTAATAATGTTGCATTACTATTTTCCGTCCATGTATTCGGTTCAATAAAAACAGCAGCGTCTTCTCCTTCATCAGCTTTGATGTGGAGTTTTGTATAAGGTTCGGTTATATTTCCTATACCTACTTTGCCTGTCCTGTCATATTGCAAATTGCTTGGAGATGTGCTTATAAAAAATGTAGGCTTTGTACTGTTAAAGCCAATCATAAGGGATTCGGCATAACCGTTAATAAGTTTTTTTGAAGGAGTTCCTCCAGTACCTATAACAAAAGAATATGGATTAATAGCCTGAAGCATACCTCCAATTGCGATTGCACTCAGACCATGAGTATGAGAATTTGCACCCATTGCTACTGAACCTGCTCCTGATGCTGTATTATTTGGTCCTATGATGCTGGCATTTGTGCCGCTTGCAGTTTGTTCTTCACATTGCACACATTGACCATAAGAATATGATAGTGTGCTTATTATAAAAATAAAAACAATTAATGATTTTTTCATGATTTTTTGTTTTATTTTGTTTTAATCCATTTGCCGGTATCATACACTTTTGTTTTATCATAAACCATCCAGGTGTATGTTCCTGGTTTTAATGAAATTGAATTTATTTTTGTAATATTATGGTTTAAATTTTTACTGATAAGTAATTTCCCATTCATGTCTAACATTTCAAAAATTGTATTTTTAAGAGCAGTACGTATATTAATTTCTTCTGAACCGGGGTTGGGATAAACTATTGCAGTTGATACTTTAATCTTATTTTGATTTTGAATGCCTGTTATGCAGCCATTCATATCAAGTTTAATAATTATGGCATCCCGCTCATAGTTTTGTGTGTTCCAATCGTAACGTGTACCTGAAATTAATATCCCGCTATCACTGGCTGCTGTTACTGTTTTAAAATTATAATGAGCATCACCACCAAAGTATTTTTCAAATTCAATTTCTAGTTCTTGGTTCATTTTTGCAACAACAATCCATGTAGGTACAGGCACCCAAATTCCTAATGGCATAGTATGATCTCCACCAACATAAATACATGAGGGATAATAAAAGTCCATTGTAGTAGAGCCTCCCTGAGTAGTTGTATCGGGATGTGTAAATTTACATTCAGCCAATACATTAAATGCAGTATCCAATTTAAATGCAGCAAGATAATGATTGTATCCGCCAATCGCTGCTTCCCTAAATCTACTTCCTGCTACAAGATTTCTATCAGGTAATAACTTTGCCGAGCATCCTTCTGCAAACCATCTCGGGTAATACATTATATTGGTTTGTTCAAGATCAAAATTTACTGTAATACATTGCGATTCGGGCCCAGAAGGATCGTAATGTGCAAAATGTGTATGAAGCCAATATGCAGATGAATCATAATTATAGGTCAAATCACTTATTTCACCCGAGCTATCGTTCTCGTAAATCCTGTATGCCAAACTATCCCCGGCAGTTGATATCCGAAATAAGTACATTTTCCAATGAGGAGTCAGAAAACATGCATGTAAAAAGGTATTTTCTTTTTCTTTCAAAAGCTGAGGAGAGGTTGGAATACAGGCATATTCATCAACATTATGCAACTGGTAAGTTTTTTGCCAGATAATATCCAGATTTTCATTAATTTTTACAAAATAAGAAAACCATAAACTTGCACTGCTATCACTGTTATAGCCAATTCCTGTTACCAGATACTCAAGCGGTGAATTTCCGGCCTGAATAATTTTATAAAGTTTCAGGACTGTATCCTGTTTTGAAAATAATTTACTGGTAGTATCTCCTTCAGAACTTATCTTGTAGATATACGATACAGGGATATAATCAGTAGTCGGTGCTTTCCAGATAATACCTACAAAATCATTATTTGAGTTAAGTATAAAATCAAGGGGATACTCATCAAGGCTTGAGTTTAATTGTATTTCAAATGTGTTTTGTGCAATAGTTGATTGAGGTATAAATTGAAAAACGGAAAATACAAATATCAATAAAAAGTAATTAATATTAAATATGTGGTTTTTTCTTAACATGATTGAAAGCTTAATTGTTGTAAGTCATAATATCTTCTATCACCCAGCTTATAGGAATAAGCCATACATTACCTAAAAATATTGTATAGTCATGCTGGAGATAAGATTGATTAGAATGTACGAATCCCTCAATTATACAATCAACAAATTCTAATTGATATAATAATTCGAAGTCGTTAATAAAGTCATTATAATGCCCAAAATAAAACGGCATTTCTATATCATTTGATATACATTTTGTATCGTCGGTTATTTGGGGACTAACAGCATTAGTAGCATAATACACCCTGTAGTCCATGTAATTATCAAGAGGGTCATTAGGTATTCTATATTCAGGCAGATTAGGTGTTAAGGGTCCTTCGGTATGTATAATACTATATCGCCTCATCATATTGGGTGGTGGTGTAGGCGAGTGAATAAATTTTATATCCCATTCTAGGATTATCGCAGCATCTAATTCACCCTGATATATATGTTCGCATGTTCCACCCAAATATCCAAACCACCAGCCATCTTCCTGCGTAACAGTAATAATACTGCCTTCATTTCCAATAAGTGAACAAATACTGATAATCGCATCTCCATTACTATCTATTCCGGTTTGCTTAAGGTCAACAAGCAGCAATTTCATGTTTGGATAATTTACACCTAACATTTGTTCCTGTATGCTGTCAATTATTTCTTCGTAATAAAGTTGTGAAAGCGCGCTATCGCCTATTTCATTAAGTACGTCCAAAGGCATAGTAATTTCTGTTGTAACAAGCTCTTTCTTGTCTGTTTCAATATTAGTATAACAAAAATTGAAATTTAACAGGGATTCCAGTTCAAGCATCGCACTGTCTGCAGTGTATTTATCTTCAGTTTTTAACCCGGGATTTTCCCTGTAAATTTTCATTTTCTCCTTAAATGCCAAAATGTGTGCTGTTATGGCTTGTGATTCATCATCAATAAGGGATTTTTGGATGCCTTCGTTAATATGGTTCTTAGTGCAACTGTTTATCATTACAATGACTCCGGCAAAAACAATTAGAATTGTTGCTAATGCCATAATTTTTATTTTTTTCATAACTCAAAAAATTTAATTAATAAAAAGATTATTTTATCCTTAATACAAAAAACCAAAATTTGTCAGCCGATATTTTTATATTAATTCCAAAAACAACTTGATTGTAACCCTTTTTGTGAAATTATTTTAAAATATATTCCAATAAAATCAGTTATAAATTTATAAATTTGTATTTGTATTTATACTGATATTTTGATTTGAAATATTTAATGAATAAGAAAAAATTTATATTAATAATTCTTGTTTTATTTTCTTTACAGAATTTTACTTATTCTCAATCAGGCAAACTATTGCGTGTTGAAATAAATACCCGGTTAGAATATGAAATTTTTAAGCTTATACCATGTGGCGAATCAGGCTTACTGCTTTTTTACGAAAGTACTGAGCAAGAATATGAAGACAGTAAAAACTGGTATTTTACTTTTTATGACCCGAATTTAAAAGAAAAGTGGACAAAGATTATTCCGATTGTCAATGACTTAAAATATAAAAAGTTTGTTAGAGAGGGAAATTCCGTATTTATGTATTTTCAAAATACCGGTAAGAAAAAATCAGAAGAATTTAATTTCCAGATAATAAAATTTGAAATTGATACTAAAAGATTTTTTGCTATAAGCGGAGTAATACCTGATAAATCCGAATTGGTAGATTTTGAAATTTATAAACAAACAGCTTTTGTTGGATTAAACCTTAAAAAAAATCAGGTTCAAATAAATGCAATAAATATTATTACAGGTAAAAACACATTGCTGCCTGTTGGTTTGAACGGTCAAAACATACTTGAAGATATTTTTGTTGATATAAAGGATGAATCTGTTCAGGTGCTTGTTAATAATTATATTTCAAAAAAACATAATGCAATATACATTATTAAATACGATTTTAATGGGAATAAAATAAGTACGGTTGAAGTTAAAA
>CAZREZ010000245.1:0-4997 GCA_964599115.1 uncultured Bacteroidales bacterium | reverse complement strand
ACAAATTTTCAAAAATGGTTTTCAAATGAAAGAGACTACCTTTTTGATAAACTGATGCGTTATTGTAATATATCAGAAGATGTTCCAAATAACTCAAAACTATCATCGCAAATTGAAAAATCAGTTTTAATAAAGGTTAGTAAGAAGAAGTCGTTAAATAATTATATTTCAAAATCAGGTCAACCCGTTTATTACCATAATGCTCCTGTTCATTGGGGTAAAATTTTCGACTTTATTCCGTATTTTTCAGTTGGTGGAAAGCAACAACAATCGTCACATTTGAAGACATTAAATCTTAATAATACGGAAGAAGCATCAATAGTAATTTGTGTTTTAAACAGCACTCTATTTTATTGGTATAATTGGCAATTCTCGAACTGCCGCGATTTATCTTTAAAAGATGTTTTAAGAATGCCTATTTCAATAAATGATTTTGATTCTAATTTAAAAAAACAATTTACTCAGTATAAAAATGAATTAATGGATGATGTTAAAAATAATTCAAAATTATACCAAAGAGTTTCGAATGGAGTTTTAACAGAATTTGACTCATTTTATCCAATGTTCTCCAAACATATCATTGATAAAACAGATATTGCCTTAGCTGATCATTATGGTTTTACACATGTGGAGTTGGATTTTATTATTAACTATGATATTAAGTATAGGATGGGTAAGGAGTTGGAGAAAGGAAATGATAAATGATAAAAATTATTTTAAATTTGTAAATTATGGCTGAAAAAATACATATAAAAACAAATCCTGAAGTGCTCAAATGGGCAAGGGATTCCCTTGTTCTAAGTAAGCCAAAAGCTGCAGATCGCATTCAAATAAGCATTTCCGGTTTAGAGCAATTGGAAAGTGGGGACAGGTTTCCGACTTTGGAGGAACTAAAGTCTTTGGCAAAAGCTTACAATCGTACTATTGCTACCCTGTTATTACATAAACCTCCAAAAGAAAAACCTTTACCTAAAGACAGACGAACAATCAATTCTGAATTGCTGGGAATATTCAATGAAAAGTCTATTATTGCTGTTCGCAAAGCACGGGCATTGGTTAATTCATTAATTGAATTAAAAGAAGAAGCCGGTTTGCCATTTACTAAATTTCAATATAGATATTCATTAGAAGATTCACCTTCTGTTGTTGCAGAAAAACTTCGTATAGAATGGAATCTGGATGAATTCAGACAATTGGAAAATGTTAATGATGTTCTGGAAGCATATATTGAACATGTAGAGTCTTTGGGAGTTGCTGTTTTTCAATTAAGCCTTACTCAAGATAACCTTCGGGGGTTTTCATTGGTTGATGAACAAATGCCGGTTATTGCTATTAAACGGGGAAGCGAATCACCCACAGCAAAAATTTTTACATTGTTTCATGAATTAGGTCATATAATACTTAATGAAGGAGGTATTTGTGATATAAACTTTGATCCAAATGCACAGCAGATTGAAAAATGGTGTAATGCATTTGCAGCTGAAATATTAGTACCATCAGCACAATTATTGCAAATGGATATTGTACAGCAGTATGCATCTAATAATCAGAAGAAATGGGCGAAAAAGGATTTAATTGAGTTATCCAATCATTTTCATGTCGGACCTTTGGCAATTTTAAGATGTTTGCTTGAAAATAACCTTACCACTTCAACTTTTTACAAAGAAAAGCATGAAGCATGGACCAAACCAACATTCGCAAGAAGCAAAATCCATGAAGGCAGAAATATACCAAAAGAAACAATAAAAGAACGAGGTCGGACATACATCAGTCTTGCATTTAAAGCATATGACCAGAACAAAATTGATCTTAAAGATTTATCGGATTTTTTAGGTGTCAAACTTTCATATATTCCCAAAACACGCTTGCTTTTAAATATTTAGTGAATGAAGATTGGTTTTAATGATAAGGAGAACAGGGTTTATGTAATTGATACAAGCGGCTTAATTATGCTTGACTCTACTTTTAAGTATGACAATCCTGTTTTTTCGGCTATCTGGGAAGAAATTGAAGATTTGGTAAAGCAAGGTCGTTTCAGAACGATAGATTTTGTAGAAGAAGAGATTAATAGTTACGAAGGCAAGGAAGATTTTCTTAAGAAGTGGGTGAAAAAGTGGAAGAAAACTTTTGTATTTCAAACAGACGCCGAATGTATTAATGCATCGATTCCAATTATTAACGAGGAATACAATACCGGTTTTTTTAACGCTAAAAAGTTGGCTGATGGTAAAGAAGAAGCAGATCCATATTTAATAGCATATTGCAAGGTCAACAATTGTGTTTTAATTACAAATGAAAATAAGAACAAACCAAATAAAATTCCAGGAGTCTCTGCAAAAAATGGTGTCAAGTGTATTGATATTTACGATTTCTTTATTGAAAGAGAATTGAAAATGGAAAGGAAAAAAAAGTAAATTATGACAAAAATTACCGGATATGCAATTATATTCTCGTTATTTGTTTTTTACCAGAAATTACCGGATATTATTCAAATCACGAATCAAATCACATGATATACAATTAATTATTAAAACACTAGCGCAAGTTGAATAACCGGATATTACCGGATTCTTCGATAATTTCATGTAAAGTATGGAAATAAAAGAGTACAACGGAAATATTAAGTTATTGGAATTACCAAAGACAGCTTTTCTATGTAGCAGGAAAGTTCCTGCAACTGTAGTACTCAAATGTTATGATTGGGCTATTGAGCAAAGAGAAAAAGGCAACTGCATTATAAGCGGTTTTCAAAGCCAAATAGAAAAAGACGTATTACATTTTTTACTAAAAGGGAAACAGCCAATAATTATTGCTTTGGCAAGAGGTTTAAAACAAAAACCGGAATCTGCATTTCAACATGCAATTGATAAAGGCAGACTTTTAATCATCACTCCTTTTGATAAGGAAATAAAAAGAGTTACAGTAAAAACCGCTCAGGTACGAAACCAATTAATGATAGACCTGGCAGAAAATATAACTGTGGGGTTTATCAGTGAAGGAGGACTTGTAGAAGACCTATTAAAACAAACAACTAAAAATATAATAAAAATTGAATAGCCAACACATTTATGGATGTTACATCAAAATATTCATCTAAAAAAAACAAAATAGTTTTATAAAAGTGTTTCCTTTATTCTTCTATTTACAAAAAGTTTCAACAAACCACCTTCATTTATCAACACTTTTATTTTCTATAAAATAATACTGTTACTTTTATCCCATAAATTTCCTAACATATCTCAAGGTTATAAAAATTATAAAAAATGAGTGGATTTTTTGGCAGTATTTCAAAAGAAGATTGTGTATCCGATGTATATTACGGTACTGATTATCATTCTCATCTGGGTACAAAAAGAAGCGGAATGGCTTTTTTTTCTGAAGACAAAGGATTTCAACGTGCTATACACAGTCTTGAGAACAGCTATTTCAGAAATAAGTTTGAAAAAGAAATTGCCGGTTTTTCAGGTAATAGCGGAATTGGTGTAATAAGCGATACCGAAGCACAACCAATTTTGGTAACATCACACATGGGACGATTTGCTGTAGCAACGGTTAGTAAAATTGTGAATATTGATGAGTTAGAAGATCGCTATATGAAGCAGCATCGCACCTTTTCAGAAACCAGTCAGGGTGCAGTCAATCCAACCGAATTAATTGCAATGCTGATTGCCGAAGGAGAAGATTTTGTATCCGGCATTCAAAATGTTTACGACCTTGTTAAGGGTTCTTGTTCAATTCTAATCTTAACTGGGGATAGTATTATTGCTGCACGCGATAAACTCGGAAGAACACCAATTATTCTGGGGAAAAAGGAAAACGCTTATGCTGCAACTTTTGAAACATGCTCTTTCCCGAATCTTAATTATGAAATTGAAAAATATTTAGGACCCGGAGAAATTGTCCGTATTACAGCTGAGGGATATGAACAATTGCGACCGCCGAATGACAAATTGCAGATTTGCGCATTTCTTTGGGTTTACTATGGCTATCCTCCATCGTTTTATGAAAGTATTAATGTTGATGAATGCCGTTATCGTTGTGGTGCTGCCATTGCAAGAAAAGATGATATCAAAGCTGATTTTGCTACCGGTATTCCTGATTCCGGTATAGGTCATGCTATGGGATACTGCAATGAAAAAGGTATTCCCCATAAACGACCATATTCAAAATATACACCAACATGGCCCCGCAGTTTTATGCCTCAAAGTCAGGAAACACGTGATTTGGTTGCTAAAATGAAGTTAATTCCAAACAAATCGCTGATAAAAGGCAAACGGGGAATTTTTCTGGACGATTCAATTGTACGGGGCACACAGCTAAAAGATAATGTTCGCGATATGCATGAGGCAGGGATTAAGGAAGTTCACATGCGTATAGCCTGTCCACCACTTACTTTTCCCTGCGAGTTTCTTAATTTCAGCCGCTCCAGATCTAACCTTGATCTTGCGACACATAAAGCAGTAAAACAACTTGAAGGCAAAGAGCATGTTGACATGAAAGATTATTCTGATACCAAAAATGGAAAATATAAAGCTATGGTAGAACAAATCAGAAAAAATCTTGGTCTTACATCCTTAAAGTTTCAAAAACTTGATGACCTGGTCGAAGCCATAGGACTTCCAAAAGAAAGACTATGTACACATTGCTGGGATGGGTCAGGTTATTATTAACTAATTTGTCTGTCCATAAAGTTAAACGATTTTTAATTAAAGCATCAAATAACAAAAAACAAATAACAAATAAATTCTAAATATCAATGATCAAAACTTGTCCGCCCGTACGGGTGGATGGATGACCGAAACTGTTTTGGTCATTGAATTTTTGAACATTGTAATTTATTTGAAATTTGGTGCTTGTCATTTGTGATTTTTAATATTTATTTAAACTTTCGGGCTTTATAGACGGACTCTTTAGGCATGGACAAAACTTCATCTTAAAATGTAACTAACAATCTGACATTTAACTGACGCGGGGTCAGATAATTCGGAATAGCATAC
>CAZREZ010000244.1:0-5049 GCA_964599115.1 uncultured Bacteroidales bacterium | reverse complement strand
TTGTTGGTGCAGCTTTTATTATTAAAATTTACTACAAAAGAATTAAAGAATTTTTTTCAAACATATTCTCAAAAAAGAAATGATGGCTGAAGAAAAGCAGAATATCGCAGGCTCTTTTAGAGACCCAAGTGGTTTTTTGTTTAAAGAAAATGGTAAAATTTATCGCCGGATAAATAAAGTCTATGCAGATGATTATGAGCTATTAATGTCTTCAGGATTATATAACAAGCTTGTAGAGAATAGTCTATTAATACCTCATATAGAAACGAAATCAAAAGGCGTAAATGATGATTTGTTTTATAAAATTATCCAGCCCGAATTAGTTCAGTTTATTTCCTATCCTTACGAATGGTCATTCAGCCAGTTGAAAGATGCTGCCCTGACAACCCTGAACATCCAGAAAACTGCAATGGAGAATGGAATGTCATTAAAAGACAGCACTGCATATAACATACAATTCTGGAACGGAAAAGCTGTTTTGATTGACACACTTTCGTTTGAAAAATATAAAGAAGGCGAACCATGGGTAGCATACAAACAATTTTGCCAGCATTTTTTGTTACCTCTTGTTTTAATGACTTATACTGATGTTAGATTGAGTCAGTTATTTCGTATTTATATTGACGGAATCCCATTAGAACTCGGGGCAAAATTGTTGCCTCGAAAAACACGTTTTAAATTTTCAATATTTGCTCATATTCATCTTCATGCAAAATCACAAAAAAAATATGAGGATAAGGCAATAGAAAAGAAACGTCTTATAAGTAAATTCAAATTACTGGCTTTGATTGATAGTCTTGAATCAACAGTTAAAAGTCTTAAATGGAATCCAAAAGGAACGGAATGGGCTGATTATTATGATATTACAAATTATTCTTCGGATTCTTTTAAATGTAAGAAAATTTATATTGGAGAATTCCTCAAATCAATTAATCCTACCTCTGTTTGGGATTTAGGTGCTAATACCGGAATATTCAGCAGGATAGCATCAGGAAAAAATATTCCAACTATTTCGTTTGATGTTGACCCGGCTGCAGTTGAAAAAAATTATCAAATTTGCAAGGAAAAAAATGAAACCAATATTTTACCGCTGGTTCTTGATCTAACAAATCCGAGCGGAGGTATAGGATGGGCTAATCAGGAAAGAATGTCGTTAATTGAACGTGGGCCGGTTGATGCAATTTTTGCTTTGGCATTGATACATCATTTAGCTATTTCAAATAATCTCCCTTTAATTAATATTGCTGAATTCTTTAACAGTATCTTTAAATTCCTGATTATTGAATTTGTTCCTAAAAGCGACAGTCAGGTTAAAAAATTACTTTTAACAAGAGAAGATATTTTTGATAAGTATGATAAAGAAAATTTTGAAAAAGATTTTGACAATTATTTTAATATCCGGAAATGCCTGAAAATTGAAGGTTCTGAAAGATATCTGTATTTAATGGAAAAGAAATGAAAAAATCTGCTGTAATTCTTCATCCCTTTATATTTGCGATTTATCCGATATTATTTTTTTATACTCATAATATCAGTGAGGAATATTTTAGTTCAACATTTCTTTCTCTCGGCATATCATTAATAGTTTCAATTTTATTTTGGCTGATATTTAACCTGATTTTAAAAAATAAAAGAAAATCAGCAATTGTTGTCACACTGCTGATATTTTTCTTCTTTTCATATGGACGTGTTGTTCAGCTTTTTGAAGGTAAAGAGGATTTGCTTACACCTGTATCAAACTATATTTTTATTTCTCTTGTTTTTTTAATTTGGATTTCCCTGATAATATTAATAAAAAGATCAAAAAAGGACTTTAAAATAGTTACAAAAATATTAAACATTATAGCTGTTATTTTATTGTTTTTAAATGTTATGAACATTGTTTTGTATGAGTTAAGCAGGGAAAAAATACGACTCAGTGAAATAAACGAATCAAAAACCGGTATAACAAACGACAGTGTAATTAATGAATCACATCCTGATATTTATTATATTCTTTTAGATGAATTTGCCAGCTCTTCAACTATTAAGGATATTTTTGATTATGATAATTCAGATTTTGAAAAATACCTTTTAGATAAAGGATTTTTTATTGTTCACGAATCAAAAATTAATACCGTAAAACCATGGACCCCTTTAAGAATGGCATCTATATTAAATATGGAGCAAATTAAATCGAATGAAATTAATCAATGTTATAAATTAATAAAAAACAGCAAGGTTGTTGATATTTTAAAATCAAAAGCTTATACTATTTATAATTTTCCAATGCGTTATTACGAAGAAAAAACTTCGCCTATGACCAAGGCAGATTCTACATTTGGAACTTCGTTTGGAAAATACAAAGGACCTGCTTATAAACTTAGTAATTTCAATAATGAATTGTTAAAGACAACTGTATTTAGAAAATTTATTAAAGATTATTACAGGAAGAATTTGGCAGATGATAAAAAATATGATAATATTTATGCAAATTATATAAGTTTTACCTTTAACAAACTGAAAAAAATACCCGAATATCAGAGTCCGAAATTTATTTATGCACATATTGAATGCCCACATAACCCTTATGTTTTTGATAGAGATGGTAAACGAATAGGTATAAAGTGGGATGGAACAAAGTATTACCTTGATCAATATATTTTTACAACAAAAATAGTAGAAGAAACCATTAATGAAATACTTAAAAAATCAGTGGAGCCACCTGTAATTATTTTACAATCCGACCATGGAACATTTCAAAAGAAAGGGGATAGTAAAATATGGGTTGGCTATAAGCCCGAACATACAAAAAATATTTTTAATGCTATTTATTTACCTGGTATTAGTTATGAATTTTTAAATGATTCATTAATACCTGAAAATACTTTCCGCATAGTATTTAATTCATATTTTAATACAAATTATGAATTGATAGATAAATAATCTTATTATTTGGATATTATTTCGTTAGATTTACCTGTTTTAAAATATTGAATAACAGTTTCACTAAAAAAATCATCCTGGTTTACAGCGTGGGCATTAACTTTCCAATAATATGTTGTGTCAGGCAGAAGACCATTTATTGTTTCTGTGAATTCTATAACTTGTTCTGCAGGAGAAGGAGTTTCTTCTTTCTTGCATTGATAACTGAAAAGAGTTACAGACAAGGTGATCATAAAAGAAATGACAATTTTTTTTCTTTTGACCCAAGGGAAAATCAATAAAAATAATCCAGGCAAAAAATATATTAAATTTGAGTGGCTGATTGTATTGAGATGTTTATTTGGCAGATACGTTGAATTATATTCCGAAAAGTCAGGGTCAGTTGAATAAATTACTGTATAGCTATTTCCCGGAATACCTTTCCAGATAAATGTAACTAAAGTCGAATCAACTTCTTTTCCATTTATCGGAGAAAGTAATTTTACTTTGGAGAATAATCCAGGTATGTCAAAAGACCTATATCCTTTTTCTAATTCTTCGGTGAGGTCTATTATAATGAATTCTTCATAGTTATGAAAATAAAACAAATAAATGAGGCAATTTTTAAGGTCATAAATATTTGAATACTGAGTCGGATATTTTCCTTCCTGATGTGTGGCATCTAATATTGATCCTATGAAATATGTTGTCAAATCATAATTGCCGCTTAACATATCTGTAGCAGTTTCATAGCGCCAGCAGGGATATCCTCCTAAATCAGGGTGGGAGAGGTAAAAATTGGTAAGCACCTGATAATTGCCCTGTATTGGAATTATATTATCTCCTTCAACAATTATTGAGTTACCTGATGAATCACCAACAATGTACTGAGCTTTGTATTGATCTTGACAATAATATTCTGCAAAAACTTCTAATGCCTCTTCTATATTTGCACATTCTTCGATGACTTTTTGCATAAGCGGACCAGGATATTTTTCCTTATGTACTTCTGAAAAAGGCATTGCCAGGTATGGACCGGCAGTGCCATCCCAAAATAATCCCTGATCATTCATTCCACCCTGTGGAAACCCACTTCCCCAACCGAATTTGATCCAGCCATGCTTATTATTCTCCGGCGGATAAAACCACATTTTTGAATATGGGTCTTCCCAATCCTCGTTATTTCCAGCAAGTATTTTATTGTCTTTAATAACATAAAATATTGTACATGAATACAACTGATTGCCTGTAAATAATATAGATAGCAATATGAATAAAATAACTTTTATTTTCATTATTGTGGACTTAAATAATTTTTTCTTTCCATCCCACAATTGCTGCGGGCAGTGTATGTGCAAAATAAAGCAAGCATGCCGCAATTACTACATCTATCGGACCCTGCTCCGCAATGGCAAAACCATATACAATCACCAGGACGATAATAGTAAAAGCGCTGTAAGAATATTTAATCGATTTTAACATAAGCTGTAATTGTCTTTCATCAAGATTATTTTCAGAAGCGTGAGACATTTTCCAAAGCTGTGTTTTGATAAAAACCTTAATAAAAGAAAAAATAAGCAGTATAAAAGAAGCTGCTTCACAAACTATAACAAATACAGGCCAGTCATAGTATTTGCCAGTGTAAAAAATGCTAAGAATTAAAATTATACTCAAATAATTTATAACTATCCAGAGTTTTCTTTTTTGCCTGGTCATTGAATTTTTTTGTTTCATTTTATTGTTCTCCTATTTTATTTTTAAGTTCGATAATTTCTTCAATCAAGGGTTTTAAGGGTTTGGTCGAAAAGATAAGCTCAATAGGCAGTCCGAAATATTCACTTATTTTAAAAGCCAGATCAAGACTCGGATTGTATTCTTCCCTTTCTATGTATCCGATAGTTTGAAAATTAACACCGATTATTTCAGCTAATTCTTTTCTTGTAATATTTTTTTCTTTCCTGAGAACTGCTATTCTGTTATATAATTTTCGCGATTTCATAAAACCATGTATATTAAATATAAATTAAAAACGCAAATATAATATAAAATATTGTAAATATACAACAAAAAATATAAAAAAATTAACAATAATGGCTATGGTTTAAATACTCTGTGAATTTAACAATATTTCGTATTCTGTCTCAA
>CAZREZ010000243.1:0-5050 GCA_964599115.1 uncultured Bacteroidales bacterium | reverse complement strand
CAAGCGGTATTAGCAAAACATATCCAACATCCGATGCAACATTCGATAATATACCTGCAAAAACAATTATAAACGTCAAAAGATGTTTGTGAGAATTCAATACCAGCAACCGAATAACAGCACTTATCAATCCGCTCTGTTCAGCTATACCGATACCGAGCATTGCTACCATCACTATTCCCAAAGGAGCAAACCCGGTAAAATTATCAACCATCTCAAGTAGAATACGGTGGATACCATCATGGGATAAAAGATTAACAGGTTTGACAATTTCACCGGTTCCCGGATGAATAACTTCCCACCCCAATGCATAGCCTACAGCTGACAATACCAGTGCAGCAAGGGCCAATAGTGCAAAAAGTGTGGCCGGATGTGGTAAAGCGTTACCAACTCGTTCTGTCCAATTCAACATTCGTTGAAAGATCCCTGTTCTCTTCTTTGACATAATTATATAAACATAGTTTTATAAATTGCATATTTCGTGCAAAAATATAAAAACTTAACAAACTTCAAGAAAATAAGTATAAGGCTATAAAAGTATTTCCATTATTTCACATATTTCCCATACAACCTACCAATGACAACTATAGTGCATTGGATTGTATGTCTGATGATTATGGTTTTTGAGATTTGGAATTCGATTAGGTGTAGATCTCATTCTGTGCCTTTTGGTGAATTTTGTAAATAAAAAGTTATTTCTCCTCCATTAACAATAACACTATGTTTTAAGGTATTTCCAAAAATCTTTTTACCATTTACTTCTATTTTTTCAATATAAATATTCTCTTCAATTTCTGTTGTGAAAATTTTGTCAAGATGGTCAGAGAATTTATCTTTTCCACCCATAATGGTTATCATATTATCTATTTCATGTGGTACATACAAACCGTAATTCCATGCATTACCTTCAATAAATCCTTGTCCGTGTGTGTTCATCGGATCAAATTCTTTACGCCATTCACCATTTGCTAATTTCGGGCGCATATATCCTGTTTCTGTGTCATACACATTTTTATAGTTTTTCGACCGTTTCAAATAATTATTAAAAGCCGAATCATCACCGGTTTTTTTAGCTATTTGTGCAATACACCAGTCATCATAAGCAAACTCTAAAGTTTTCGACACTGAAGAACTACTCTTATCTTCCGGCACATAACCTTTAGACATATAGCTATCAATCCCATCAAAATATGATAAAGTAGATGAATTTTTACAGGCTTGTAATGCTTTTTTCAAATCCACATCAGTTGTGCCTTTTATGATAGCATCAGCAATTACCGAAACGGAATGATAACCGATCATACACCAGTTCTCATTTGCATAATGACTCCATACTGGTAACATATTATGCACACTTTGGTCGTGATGGGCTAACATGGATTTTATCATGTTATTGTTTCGTTGCTGATTGATAATATTAAACAATGGATGCAATGCTCTGTAGGTATCCCAAAGCGAAAAAATTGTATAATTAGTAAAGCCAACCGACTGATGAATATTTTGGTCTAAACCACGATATGAACCATCTATATCTTCATAAATAATAGGACTTAACATAGTGTGATATAAAGCAGTATAAAATGTTTCTTTTTGCTTAGTGGTTTCTGTTTCAATAATAATTTTAGATAATTCATTCTCCCATTTACCTTGTGTTTCTTGCTTTGTTTTGTCAAAATCCCAGTGTGGTATTTCTGCGTTTAAATTTTTCAAAGCACCTGTTGTTGGCATAATTAAAAAATCACCTAAATCAGAATGCCCTGTTCCGCTGAAATGCGTGTGACTAAATCCAAATATGGTAGAATCATCTTGTGTTGTTTTATTAGTATTTTTTTTATCCTGACAAGAATTTATCATTAGTAATATTATAATAATTGCACTAAGATTTTTCATTTTTATTCACCTTTTTTATAAACAGAATACATGCCTGGACTTGAAACCGGCCTTATTTTAAATCCGAATTTACTGTAAAATTTCTCAGCTCCCTCAGCTGCCATTAAACCGATAAATGAATTATGATTAGCATTATCATCTAAATATTGCATTACTTCATTCATAATTATTTTGCCAAATCCTTTCCCTTGATATTCCGGAATTACAATAATATCCTGTATATAAAAATACATCGAACCATCGCCGACTATTCGACCAAATCCAATAAGTTTGTCAATGTTATTCTGACTAACGTCAAATTTTATTGTTGATATTCAATGGTTTATATTTTTCTCAAATTTACCATTTTTCACCGATTTTTTCTAACCCACATTGTCGTTAGCTTCAGAAATTAATCAGTTTTCTGATGTGGGGAATTGCCCATAACCGGAGTCTGTATTTAAATTTTATGCTAAAATAGTAAATATTATAATAAGCCGGTCTTTCAATATCCCCAGATACTAAAGAATTTTCTTAGAGTCTGTTGGTTCAAGCCAAAAGAACAATAAAAAAAATTTAAAAATGATGTTGATAGGTATTAGAATTCGATTAGGTACGTTATAATTCTACTTTTTTAATTTGAGAACCCAGCATATTAGAACCTGTAAGAGGTATTACAGATGTCTTAGTATTTATAAAATCGTTTTCACTTTCATACGTTCTTAAAATATCATAAGCTGGTACAACATCTCTTAACAGCGTTCCATTTCTTCTGAACAACTCATCATCTTTATTTTTTTGAAGTTGTACTGCTATAAATTCTGTCAACTTTTGGAGAATTGTTATAGCAGTAGAGTAAGTTGGTGCAGCAGCAAGAAGTGCTTTCGCTCCAATTTTAACAGCTTCAGATTTCATTATATCTTCCACTAACTTACCAAAATTTCTAACATCCTTATCACTTTCCATAAAGAGGATAGAATAAGCCAAGAATTGACCTGGATTGTCTGGCCCGTAAATTAGGTGTCCTTGACCATCAAAGCTGATCTTGTCTCCTTTTCTAACGTGGGGAAATGGTAAGATATTAAAATCTATTGAAGGATTATTTGCTCCACCTTCATCAATTGCCATTGAAACAATATAAGGTTCACTGTAGCGGTCGAAGAAAATTTCAGATTTACGCTTTAATGTAAATTCTTTTACAACTACTGCAATTTTGTCAGATTGCGGATTAAAAGTACTCATGATTTTACGTTTTTAGTAAATAATTGATTATTTATTTTTCAATTCTATTGTTTTTATTTAATGTTACTTATTGAGAGCCTGCACTTAAAATTTACGCTAAAATAGTAAATATTTCTATATTTATTCATATTACCCTTTCGATTTTTTTTTCCTCTTCCTTTCAAGCTCATTAAGTAATATCTTTCTTAAACGAATAGATTTTGGGGTTACTTCAACATATTCATCTTTTCCAATGTATTCCATGGCTTCTTCCAATGAAAACTTTATTGCCGGAGCTATTGACATTTTCTCATCCGAACCTGCAGCCCGCATATTTGAAAGTTTTTTGGTCTTTATCATATTTAAAACAAGATCATCATACCTTGTACTTTCTCCTATCACCTGACCTGCATATATTTTTTCATTTGGTTCAATGAAAAATTTACCCCTGTCTTGCAGTTTATCAATTGAATAGGCAATAGCTGTTCCTGTTTCCATAGCTATCAACGCGCCGTTTTTTTTATTTTGTATTTCACCTTTCCATGGCTCATAAGCTTTGAACCTATGCGAAATCACTGATTCACCTTCGGTTGCTGTTAATATAGGATTGGTAAGTCCGATCAAACCTCTGGTTGAAATTTTGAATTCAAGATTTACCCTGTTATTCTTTGTCTCAATATTTAGAATATCTCCTTTACGTTTAGTAACGATCTCTATTACCTTTCCGGAAAACTCTTCAGAAACATTTACATATAACAATTCTACCGGCTCATGTTTAAACCCATCTATTTCTTTAATAACCACCTTAGGCTGACCTAATTGAATTTCATACCCTTCTCTCCTCATAGTTTCAATTAGAATTGATAAATGAAGAATACCTCTGCCATAAACCAGCAATTTATCAGGTGAATCCGTTTCTTCAACCTTTAATGCCAGATTCTTTTCGGTTTCTTTAAACAATCTTTCTCTGATATGTCTTGATGTAACATATTTTCCTTCTTTACCAAAAAACGGTGAGTTGTTAATGGTAAAAAGCATACTCATTGTAGGCTCATCAATAGAAATTGGTTTTAGAGCTTCCGGTTCTTCAAAATCTGCAATGGTATCTCCGATATCAAAGTTCTCAAGTCCCATTATAGCTACTATTTCACCGGATTTAACTTCTTTTTTGGTCTTTTCTTTTCCCAGTCCTTCAAAAAGATAAAGTTCTTTGATTACTGATTTATTTATTTGTCCGTTTCTCTGAACAATAGAAACATGATCACCCATTTTAATACTTCCTCTATGTATTCTTCCTACAGCAATTCTCCCGGTATATGAGGAGTAATCCAATGAACTGATCTGTAATTGTAAAGTTCCGGGATTATCTTTTTGCGGATCAAAATATTCAATAATAGTATCTAACATAAAAGTAACATCATTAGTTGGTGTTTTCCAGTCAGCTCCCATCCATCCCTGTTTAGAAGAACCGTAAACAGTTGGGAAATTCAATTGATCTTCTGTAGCATCGAGAGAAAACATAAGTTCAAAAACAAGCTCATTTGTTTCTTCCAGATTACAATTTGGCTTGTCAACCTTATTAATTACAACTATAGGTTTTAGTCCGAGTTCCAAAGCTTTCTGCAAAACAAACCGTGTTTGTGGCATAGGACCTTCAAGAGCATCAACAAGTAACAACACTCCATCAGCCATATTTAAAACACGCTCTACTTCTCCTCCAAAATCGGAGTGGCCCGGAGTATCAATAATATTTATTTTAGTTCCTTTATATCTTACTGATACATTTTTAGATAAAATAGTAATCCCTCTTTCCCGTTCCAGATCATTTGAATCCAGAATCAAATCCTGCACTTCCTGATTATCCCTAAACAATTTCACCTGATGTAGGATTCTATCAACCATAGTTGTTTTTCCATGATCGACATGTGCAATAATTGCAATATTTCTTATATCCATAATA
>CAZREZ010000242.1:0-5057 GCA_964599115.1 uncultured Bacteroidales bacterium | reverse complement strand
AAATCAATATAAATCCTAATGAATGGGTGTCTTTGAAAAACGTTGTTGATAATTCAATTAAACTATATGAAAAATTAGCAAAAAAAGAAGATGTTGTTATCGATAAAAAAATTATTCCCGATACGAAATTCGAAACAAAAAAATATCAAAAATGGAAACACCTGTTCAACTTTCACAGTTGGGCACCTTTATCTATTGATGTTAATAATACGGAAATAAAACCCGGTGTTTCTCTGATGTCGCAAAACAATTTAAGCACTGCATTTACAACTCTGGGCTATGAATATGATATTAATGAAGAAGCCGGGAAATATTATCTGAACTTCAGTTATCAGGGTTGGTATCCGGTTGTTGATGTTAGTTTTGACTATGGGAAAAGAAAACAATTTTATACCGACAGTCTGGAAAATAAAAATAGTTTTAGCTGGCATGAAACAAACATTAAAACAGGTATTGGTTTACCTTTGAACTTATCAAAAAATAAATATTTCAGAGGGCTGCAACCAAAGATAAACTTAACCCAAATTTATCTTGACATGGACGATTCATCGCCATTTCATTTTGTTCAAAATTCCGCTTTATCTTTAGATTATAGTTTGCTTTTCTACAATCAAATAAAATCGTCGTATAGAGACCTATATCCAAAATGGGGACAAATTTTAAAATTAATATTCAGGAACACTCCGTTTCAAAGCAATAATAAAAGTTCAATCTATGCTATTGAAACATATTTTTATTTGCCCGGATTTGTAAAACATAATGGTTTTAAACTTTACGGTGCATATCAAAATAAAATTGATGGAAATTATAAGTTCAGTGATGAAATTAATTACCCGAGGGGCTATACTCTGCAAAACAATGAAGATTTATACAGCTTTTCGGTAAATTATAAATTTCCCTTATGCTATCCTGATTTTAATATCGGGTCAATTTTATATCTTAAACGGATAAAAACAAATTTGTTTTTTGATTATGCAGTAGGAGAAAACAATAAAAAGTATAATTATTACAAATCAACAGGTATAGAGCTTTCAGGCGATTTTCATTTATTGAGCTTTATAGCACCGATGGATTTTGGTGTTCGTGCCATTTACCTTCCTGACACTCAATCCTTTGAATATGAGTTTTTGTTTGCAGTAAATTTTGATGCTTTGTATTAACCAAACCAAGATAAACCCGTAATTCAAAAAAATGAGATTCTTGTATGCTAAATTGATTTTTTAATTAATTTTAACCCGATTAATATTTTTTAAACTAAATTTCAAATTATGGATTTCATCATCAAATTACTTATTACTGCGGCAGTTGTGATGTTCACAGCATGGATATTACCGGGAATACAAGTAAAAAATTACTGG
Organism: uncultured Bacteroidales bacterium; assembly: GCA_964599115.1. Classification (GTDB taxonomy): domain Bacteria; phylum Bacteroidota; class Bacteroidia; order Bacteroidales; family JADFUO01; genus JADFUO01. The sequence goes on along the minus strand of CAZREZ010000242.1, from coordinate 3,699 downwards.
AGTGCTATAATCGTGGCACTTATTTTAGCATTATTAAACATCTTTGTGAAGCCGGTAATGGTATTTCTAACAATCCCATTCACAATTATAACATTTGGGCTGTTTTTATTTGTTATTAACGCTTTGATAGTTTTACTCGCAGGTGCTATTGTTACGGGCTTTAAAGTGATTGGATTTTGGTGGGCAGTTGCATTCAGTTTAATATTAAGTTTAATAACTTATCTCTTAAGCTTGTATAATATTCCTGTATTTTCTTAAATTCAGTGATTATTATCATTTTCCTGATAAAAACCTTATTTGAACCCAGAAAAACAACTTTGCAATCAAATAACCCAGAATAGCACCAAGCAAAGCACCGGTAATAACATCACCAGGATAATGTACGCCTAAATATATCCGGCTGTATCCGACTAATATTGCCCAGAGTAATATCAATGGTGTGAAATATTTATAGCTCCTTCCAATAATTCTTATCAGGAAAACAGCTAATGCAAATGTATTTGCAGCATGTGAGGAAATAAAGCTAAACTGTCCGCCGCATTTATTATTTACCAGATGAACCATATCAGCAATTTCAGGTTCATGGCAGGGACGTAATCGTTGGAAAATGTTTTTAAACAAATGTAATGAAATCTGGTCGCTTAAAGTAATTAAGATTGCAACAAAAACCATGATGATCAAGGTTTTCCATTTATAATTTTTTATCAAAAAATAAAGTAATAACAAATATAAAGGTATCCAGATAAATTTATTGCTCGCCCAAAACATCACAAAATCCAAAAAGGAATTATACTGTCCATTAATAGCAAGAAAAATTTCAGTGTCTATGTTGTTAATTGTTTCCAGCATAATTATACATTCATTAGTGTCCGTCTATAATGTCCAAGAATTTAAATAAATATTAAAATTCACAAATGACAAGCACCAAATTTCAAAACTTGTCCGTATGGATAAATTCCAATGACCAAAAATTCAATAACCAAAACAGTTTCGATCATCCATCCATACGGATTTGCTTCGCTTCATATGACTGAAAGGAATCCGTATGGATGGACAAGTTTTGATCATTGATATTTGGAATTTATTTGTCATTTGTTTTTTGTTATTTGGTGCTTTATTTCAAAATTTGTTTGACTTTATAGGCAGGGACTAATTAAGTTCTTTCCAAATCATATCCTTTAATTCTGCAAGTCCTATCCTTTTGATTGACGATATAAAAACACAAGGAATATCCGGCAATTCTTTTTTAATTTCATAGGTTAATTCTTCGTCAAGCAAATCGGATTTTGTTATTGCTAATAATCTTGATTTATCCAGAAGCTCAGGATTATATTGTTTTAATTCATTCAATAAAATTGAATATTCTTCCTTTATATTTTTACTATCAGCAGGTATCATAAACAATAATACAGAGTTTCGTTCAATGTGTCTTAAAAACCTCAATCCAAGACCTTTACCGTCGTGTGCCCCTTCAATTATTCCGGGAATATCGGCAACCACAAAAGAATAATTATCGCGATAAGCAACAATTCCGAGATTTGGTCTTAAGGTTGTAAACGGATAATCCGCTATTTCGGGTTTTGCAGCAGAAATAACAGACAACAACGTTGATTTACCTGCATTCGGAAAACCAACCAAACCGACATCAGCAAGTAATTTCATTTCAAGGATTATCCATTCTTCTTTTCCTGCTTCGCCCGGCTGTGCATATTTAGGTGTTTGATTTGTAGGAGATTTAAAATGATCATTTCCCAGTCCGCCCCTGCCGGCCTTAAGAATAATGTTTGTTTGTGCATCTTCGGTAATCTCACAAATAAATTCACCGGTTGCAGCATTTTTTGCAATCGTACCCAAAGGCACTTCAATAACAGCATCTTTTCCGTTTGCACCGGTGCTTGTCTGTGCCCCGCCATTACCGCCATTTCCAGCTTTAATATGTTTTGTATAACGCAGATGAAGCAATGTCCATAACTGTGCATTGCCTTTTAAAATAACATGACCTCCCCTGCCGCCATCACCACCATCAGGGCCACCTTTGGGAATATATTTCTCCCTCCGGAAATGTGCAGAACCATTTCCTCCCCTGCCCGACCGGCAGTTAATCTTTACATAATCTACAAAATTTGAATTTCCCATTTTGGTTTCAGGTTTCAAGTTTCCCCAACTAACTTCGTGTCGCAGGTTTCATTTTAATTCTTAATCTAAGTTTTATTCTTTTGTTATCTCTGCGCCTTTGTGCCTCTGCGTTTAGAATATTTGTTTGATTGGATGCAGAGATGATATTTACTAAAATATTTAATGCTAAAAACTTACAAAAACAATATTTTTCAGACCAACTCAACACTCAATCACTCAATCATACAATCACCCCATCACTTCATTACCCCATTACTCCATCAATCAATCATTCATTCATTCATTCATTCATCCAATCACTCCATTATTTTATAAATATCAGGATAATTACGTGCAAAGCCATCATAATCCAAACCATAACCAACAATAAAATCATTAGGTATTTCCATTCCGATATAATCAATCTTAAAATCCTTTTGAAATGCATCGGGCTTAAACAGCAAAGTAGCTATCCTGACATCAGAAGCTTTAAAATGCTTAAGCTTTTTGATAGTATGGTCCATGGTAATTCCCGTATCAATAATATCTTCAACAATAACAACTGATCTTCCTTTTATAGCTTTATCCAGACCGATCAATTCCCTGACGGTTGAGGTTGTTTCAGTACCTACATAAGATGATAATTTTACAAAAGTAACCTCACAATCTATGTTTATTTTTTTAAAAAGGTCTGCTGCAAAAATAAAAGCGCCATTCAGCACAACGATAAATAACGGCACTTTCCCATGCAAGTCATTGTTGATCTTTTCAGCAATTTTGCTAACTGTTTTCTGAATTTCTTCATCAGTTATTGAAATTGAAAATTCCTTGTCTCTCACTTTTATTGTTTTCATTGGCACAATTATAAATTAAAGTTTTAATTTTGCTACGAAAGTAAAAATAATATTTATAACAAAGATATGAAACCAAAAGTAAGTATAATTATGGGCAGTACTTCCGACCTTCCTGTGATGGAAGAAGCTGCAAAAGTTCTAAATGAATTCAAAATTCCTTTTGAGATGAATGCTTTATCGGCTCATCGTACCCCTGAAGAAGTGGAAAAATTTGCTAAAGGTGCTTATGAAAGAGGCATCAGAGTGATCATTGCAGGTGCAGGCATGGCTGCTCATCTTCCGGGAGTGATTGCTGCAATGACTCCGGTTCCTGTAATTGGAGTACCGATAAAAGCCACATTAGATGGCATGGATTCATTGCTTTCAATTGTTCAGATGCCACCTGGAATACCTGTTGCCACAGTTGGAATTAATGCTGCCAAAAACGCAGGTATCCTTGCAGCCCAGATACTATCAGTTGATAATGAAAAAATCCATAAAAAAGTTGTTGAATACAAAAAAACCTTAAAAGATAAAATAGTTAAGGCGAATGAAGAGCTGCTGAAGGTGAGGTTTGAGTTTAAGGTTTAGGTTAAGTTGCCTGTTCATAAAGCCAAACAAATTTTGAATTAAAACACCAAATCTTTATACCTTTTTGGTATAAGGTTTAATCTTCCTTTTACTGCAAAAACAAAATGAATATAGATTTGCGTGAATGTATTTGCCATGCTTTTTATTTTTTTATTGATTT
>CAZREZ010000241.1:0-5061 GCA_964599115.1 uncultured Bacteroidales bacterium | reverse complement strand
TTTTCAAGACAAGCGTAACGAAGAAATCGGACATTATGGACAAACACTAATTAATCTTATACCCAAGTTTAATCATAAACCACCTACCCTGCTGGGGATAAGGGAATTCAACACTTCCGCCTTGTTTGTATTTTATATCAAAAAGATTGTTAATCCTTACATCAAATAAAAAATTATAAAAATCTTTAATCAAAATACCTGTGTTTACTATAAAAACATCTTCAACATAATTATTATCATCAAAATATTCAATTCCGTTTTTAAAAGTGTTGACAGGTGAGATTTGTTTCCCAACATACCTGAAGGTTAGGTTAAACCAGAAGTTTTTAAATTTACTATAAACAGGATTGATGTTACAGATAAAATTTCCGCTAAATGTAGGTACATTATGAATTTTATCGCCGGTAACAGGATAATCACTTGCATTAAGAACATATTGCCATGTAAAATTTGCCCTGATGTTAAAAAATTTTCTCAGATAATTTATTTCATTTTCAATTCCGGCCAAATTAAGTTTTCCTGCATTGTAATATCTTGGTTCTTCACCGGTTGCATACGGATTGCGATAAATAAAATCCTTCAAGGAGTTATAAAATGTATTCAATTCATAATTTATTTTTCTATCATTAAAATGTAAACCTGTTGTAAATTGTAAGGCAGTCAGATATTCAGGTAATAGGTTACTTGAACCTAAATAACTTGGCAAAGAATTATACCTGTACCAGTATGGTGCATCAACAAACGACTGTGAAAATGAAAGCTTAAAATCAATTATTTTATCAGGAATACAGATTGCCGATAATCTTGGGCTAAGATTATCAACATTCTTTCCTCTGTGTCTAAATTTATTATCGTATCGTGCTCCGATATTTATCAGAAACTTTTTGTTGAACTTATGTTTAATTTGAATAAAGCCCGAATATATTGATTCTGTTCCTCTTTCTAATACCAGCGCTTCTGAGCTGTCAACCATAGTTGAAAATTCACCATTAAGTCCGAGAAGGAAAAAACTGTCGTAAACTTTCATTTTATCATATTGTCCACCAAAAATCACATTCCCTTTTCCAAAATTATTTAAGTTATAATTTTTTCTTAGCTGGATAATTCCTCCGTAACTGTACTCGTCCCAGTTTACTTTACCAAATTTTTTAATACTCGGATCAATTACAAAGTTTACATCAATAATATTATTATCAAAATAAGCATTAAGCAACAGTTCAATATTTTTAAACTCTTTTTCGTATTTTACATCCAGATGACCGAAGCCGGAGCCAAGACCCGGTCCAACTCCCATTAATGTCCTGTAATCAGAATAATTATATACTTCTCCTGTAATTCCACCTGCAGAGAAGGGCTCAATATATTTACAGTATCTTATATTTCCAAAAATTGAAAGATTTTTTGTTTTAAAAACCATTCCTATGTCATAAGACGGTTTATCTTTAAAGCCGCCAACAATAGCATTTCCTTCTTTTGGATTTGGCGAATGGTCATTTTCTTTTGCGATAAAAATTTCTTCACCATCTGAGCGGTAATAATTTCCCCATATCAAAATATTATTCGCTCCACTGAAACCTTGTCCATATAAAAGTGATACCATTGTCTGCCCATAATTTCCAGCTCCAAGCTTTATTTCAGCACCATTAACTTCATTACCTTCTTTAGTTATGATATTGATTACTGAAGTAAGAGCAACATTTCCATAAAGTGATGAAGCAGGACCGCGCAACACCTCTATTTGTTTAACTTTATCAAGTGAGATACTGAAATCAGGATTAGCTTCGGAGTATGCCCTGCAATTTAAACGGTGACCATTTAACATAATAAGAATTTTTTGCTGTGAAGAACTATAAATACCATGCATGGCAATATTAACCTCATTATGGTCTTCAATACCTGTCATTCCGGGGACATAGGTTATCAGAACTTCTTTTAAAGTGTTTGCTCCAATGGCTTCAATCATTTCTTCAGTGATGAGTGTAACCGGTACAGGCACTTCAGTAATTGGCTCTAACTGCTTGGAAGCAGTAACAATGCTTTTTAATGGTTGTTTAAAATGGTCTATTAAATTAACAAATTGTGGTGGATCAAAAACAGTTGTTGAAAATTTTGGATCTATTTGCAAAAGTGATTTAACTGAGCGGTTTGCTCTGTCAAAATCATCTAAAGCAATATATGTCATTGTTAGTAACCGGTATGCCTGTATTAATTCTTCTCTATCAAAGCCGCTTTGCAAACATGGGTTCAGCTTATCAAAAACTTCATTAAAATTTCCTGTTTTATAAGCTTTTAAACTTTCTTCAAGGCATGTTTTACCACAATTTGTTTGAGAAAATGAATATTGCGATAAAAGAACAGAAAAAAGTAAAATAAAAGTAATAAATAATTTTCTTTTTAATGGATTCATTGAAGTATCTTTTACCGTTTTGGTAAATTAAGACAAATATATTAAAAATATTGAATAGACAACCTCTCCTATTTAGTAAGGAATTTGTAAATAGTAGTATAAGCATATTTTTCACCCGGTCTTAAAATTGTTGACGGGAAATCGGGTTGGTTTGGCGAATCAGGGAAATGCTGGGTTTCAAAACAAAAACCATAGTGTTTATAATACACTTTTCCGCCTTTTCCTGTATTTGTTCCGTCAAGGAAATTGCCTGAATAAAACTGTACGCCCGGTTCAGTAGTTAATACTTGCATAATCCTGCCGCTTTCCTTTTCGTAAACTTCAATAACTTTAACCATTTTCCCATTATTGTTAAGGACGTAATTATGGTCGTATCCGCCAGGCACCTGTTCAATCCGTTCGCCGATTAAATGAGGAGTTGTAAAATCCATAGGTGTATTTTCTACAATTCTGAGTTTGCCGGTTGGGATCAGTGTTTCGTCAACAACTGTGTATCTATCAGCATCAATTTGAAGATTATGATCAAGAATGTCTTTTTTTCCTGCACCTGCAAGATTAAAATACCCATGATTAGTAATATTTACGGGCGTTGCCTTATCAGTCTCAGCTTCATAATCAATTTTTAATTCATTGTTGTTTGTTAATGTGTATTTAACTTTTACTGATAAATTTCCCGGGTAGCCTTCTTCACCGTCAGGACTAATGTAATTAAGTTTCAATCCCATACCATCATTAGATTCAAATTCTTCTGCACACCAAACAACTTTATCAAATCCTTTAATGCCGCCGTGCAAATGGTTTTTTTCATTATTAGTTGCCAGAGTATATTCAACACCGTCAAGTGAAAATCTTCCTTTTGCAATACGGTTACCATATCTGCCGACTATTGCACCGAAATATGGATGCCCGTCAAGATAACCCTGTAAACTGTCAAAACCGAGAACAATATCATCAAATTTTCCATTTTTATCCGGAACCATAAGTGAAGTTACAATTGCACCGTAATTAGTAATTTTTGCAATAAGACCGTTTTTATTTTTAAGAGTGAATAAAAACACATCTTTTCCGTCAGCTTTTCCAAACAATTCTTTTGTAATGCTCATTTTATTTTCTTCTTTTTGTTGCTTATTATTTTTTGAATCATTGGCACAATTATTAATTAATAATGCCAGTATTGTAAAAATAAAAACTTTAAATAAATTTTTATTCATAAATCGCATAATAAATTATTTTAAGTTAAACTTGATTTGTTTTACCCATGCGGGCTAATGAAACGAAATGAATCCATACGACTGAAAGGAGTCCGTATGGATGGACTTCGTGTCGCTTACTTCGCTTCACTTTTTATTCTGCTGCCTGTATTGTGATGGTGTTTTTCCTGTTGCTTTTTTAAAACTGGCGTTAAAGGAAGATTTTGATGTAAACCCGACTTTTTCAGCAATACCTTCCATACTCAGATAAGCCATATCCGGATCGGAGATTATCTTTTTGAATTCCCGTATCCTGTAATCGTTGATAAACCCATATATGTTTGCACCCATTTCATCATTAACAACAATGGATATGATCCGCTTGTTGACGTTTAACTGATCTGCCAGGTCATCAATAGTGAGTTTGCTGTTCAGGTAAATCTTTTTCGATTCCATCAGCTTTTTTAAATCTTCCAGAACATCCGACTTTTCTTCGCCTGCAACCTTAACGTATCTTTCTTTTAACCGGTTTGAGTGTTTATGGGGTCCTTTAGAGTTTATGGATGAGAGTCTCATTATATGTTCGTACAAATTTTCCTGTTTCATACCCATGTAACCGACCAGAGCTCCGGTTACGATCATTAAAATATTATATCCCAATAGCATACTGACTTTATGATCATTTGCTATCAGGTTGAACAAAATGTTGATAACCATAAACAATAAAAGGCTGATAAAGATATAAATAAGCCATCGTATCTCAACATAAGGCAAATGTGAAGCGTCTTTCTCCATCCAGGCTTTGTGAAATCTCAGGATATTAACAACCTTAAAAGTGTAAAAGGATATTTGAACTAATACCAGGAGGATGAAACCAAAACGAAAAACGATCTCTGTATAGAAATGTAGTATAATGGAATGTTCCGGGATACTTAATCCCGAGTATAAAAATGTCAGTTTCTCAATATAGGATAGATTTCCATAAGTGAAGATATTTAAAATGAGTATTAAAACTGCAGGCAGGAACAAGACCATAATATTGCCGGCGAAACCGGATCTTTCTGTGCCCGTTATACTCAGTAAATATTTATAGAAAAGAGGGATCAGCACTAAAAACACCGGCACGAACAAATAATATGACCAGGCCAGCACTTTCTGGTAATCCAAGTAAAAAAACGCATTTATTATTAAAAAAACGGTCAGGCTCAATAATAATAATCCCAGATACCATCTTGCACGATTAGCAGATCTCTTAAACGTTATCAACTGTATTGTATAGAACAACAACTGATAAACAGGAATAAAAAAAAGGACAACTGCAATGTTTTGAATAGTAAGCATATTACTTAGTTCCCGGCTTATTATTTATTGGATTCCGTTGCAAACATACGATAAAATCTTTTATAGAAAAATTTAAACATATGAAACGAATAAAATTATTTTTAGCCTGAATAATTCATCACG
>CAZREZ010000240.1:0-5064 GCA_964599115.1 uncultured Bacteroidales bacterium | reverse complement strand
CTTTTATTCCTAATCCTTCTTAGCGCAATAATATATTCTTGTCAGAAAGAATTGTCAAACCAGTATAATTTTGAAATTAATAAGAGCTGGTTATTCAGGGAGGTAGGTGATAGCATTTGGAGAGATGCAACTGTTCCCGGATGCATTCATACCGATTTGATGGATAATGACATCATTGAAAATCCGTTTTACAGACTTAATGAACGTGACGTTCAATGGATTGATAAAAAAGACTGGGAGTATCAAACCAGTTTTAATATTGATAAAAAAATTCTTAAAAAAGATGTGGTTGAATTGGAATTTAAGGGACTTGATACTTATGCAAGTATTTATTTAAACAACAAACTGATCCTTAAAACAGATAATATGTTTATTAGTTGGGAGGTAAACTGCAAAAATTATCTGAAACCCGGTGAAAACTATTTAAAAATTATTTTTGAATCGCCAATAAAAGTTGGTCTTGAAAAACGAGAAAAACTTGGTTATTATTTGCCCGGTGCAGAAAACGATCAATCAGAATTAGGTGGGATAGGGAGTAAAAAAGTTTGTGTTTTTACTCGTAAACCAGGATATCATTTTGGTTGGGATTGGGGCCCACGATTAGTTAGTAGCGGAATCTGGCAGGATATTGAACTTAATGCCTGGGATAAAGCTAAAATCGTTGATGTAAATATTATCCAGGAGGAGTTAACAGAAACGAAAGCAAAAATTCTATCAAAAATTGAAATCGAATCAAGAGAAAAAACAGAAGTAACTATTCTTTGTTTGATAGATTCTGTAAAAGCTTTTGAGCAAAAAACATCTTTAACAAAAGGAATAAATAAAATTAGTATTCCTTTCAATATCCAAAACCCTGTACTTTGGTGGACAAATGGATTAGGAAACCACAAGCTTTATAATGTTGATATTCAGATAAAAGATAACTCGAAAATTCTTGCTTCAGAAGCAAAGACTATTGGTTTAAGGACACTTGAAGTTATTCAGCAACACGACAGTATTGGAAAGAGTTTTTATTTCCGGCTTAATGGACATAAGGTATTTATGAAGGGTGCAAATTATATTCCTCTGGATATTTTTTTAAGTCGTGTTATAGAAAAGGACTACGAAAAATTGATTAAATCGGCTGTTGATGCTAATTTTAATATGCTCCGGGTTTGGGGTGGCGGAATTTACGAAAAAGATATTTTTTACGAATTATGTGACAAATACGGTATTTTGGTTTGGCAGGATTTTATGTTTGCTTGTGCAATGTATCCAGGCAATAAAGCTTTTTTGGATAATGTTGAAAAAGAAGCTGTTCAAAATGTGAAACGTCTACGCAATCATCCCTGCATTGCTTTATGGTGTGGAAACAATGAAATTCTTTCTGCCTGGAATAGTTGGGGATGGAAAGAAAATGTGCTGGAAAACCAGGGTCAAAATATCGTTGATACTGTTTGGAAAGCATATGATGATTTGTTTCATCATATCTTGCCTGATGTGGTAAAAGAGCTGGATTCTCAAAGATTATACTGGGCATCGTCACCAGGTGCCGGTTTTGGTGAACTTGAAAACGGAAAATCCGGTGATAATCATTATTGGGGTGTTTGGTGGGCAAAGGAACCTTTTTCAAAATATAAAGAAGTAATACCCCGCTTTATGTCAGAGTATGGATTTCAGTCTTTTCCAGAATTTAATACTGTAAAAAAATATTCGCTTGAAGAAGATTGGGATATCAATTCGGAAGTAATGAAATCACATCAGCGCTCAAGCATTGGAAATGTTACTATAGAGGAATATTTGCTCCGCGATTATCGTAAACCAAAGGATTTTGAAATGTTTTTATATGTTGGGCAACTTTTACAGGCCCGTGGTATAAAAATAGGTATAGAAGCACACAGAAGAAATATGCCGTTATGTATGGGTTCGCTGTATTGGCAAATAAATGATTGCTGGCCTGTAGCTTCCTGGTCAGGTATTGACTATTTCGGCAATTGGAAAGCTCTGCATTATGCAGTGAGAGATGCCTTTAAAAATATTATAATATCATTTGATACAAATAATAACAATCTTGATGTTTTTATTGTTTCCGATAGTCTAAAAATTTTTGAGGCTAATTTAAAACTGTTTATTATTAATTTTCAAGGTACAATTTTAAATGAATCTGAAGAAGATATAATTGTTGAAAGTAACAAAAGCCAAGTTTATATTTCAAAGGATATTAAAGATTTTACAAAAGAATATAATCAAAAAGAAATATTAATAAATGCTATATTAAGTGATACGGACGGTAAGATTATTGATAATAGTATTCTATATTTTGTATCACCAAAAGACCTCATTTTACCAAATCCGAAAATTTGTTTTGAGATAGAGGAAATAGAAAATAATTGTTTCTTAATAAAATTAACATCAGATGTATTAGCAAAAAATATATATTTACAAAGCCATGTTCAAGGTCATTTCTCTGATAATTATTTCGACCTTCTGCCTAATGATAAGAAAGAATTGCTTTTCACGAGTAAAGAAAAAGTGAAGCAAAACAGTCTGAAAAAAGAATTGAAAATTATGACTCTGATTGATAGTATGAATAACTAATTTTCAATTGATAATAATAATTCATTTATAGTAACCGTTTAAAAATAACAAACCAAGATAAGAGAAATCAATATGAAACAATGGTATGAATCTTTATTTGAGAATTACGGGTTAAAGTACGATAATGAAAACTTTACTCAGGGCACAATTGGTGAGTGTGATTTCATCGAAAAAGAAATTGATTATGATAAATCGCTAAAAATAATTGATATCGGATGTGGAACCGGTAGACATTCAATTGAATTAGCAAAAAAGGACTACAAAGTTATAGGAATTGATTTATCTGAATCACAATTGGAGCGAGCAAAAGAAAAAGCAAAAGCTCAGAACCTGCAAATAGATTTTCAGAAGCTTGATGCAAGGAATTTGCCATTTAAGAATGAATTTGATTTGGCAATAATGCTTTGTGAAGGCGCATTTCCTTTGATGGAAACAGATGAAATGAATTATGATATATTGAAAAATATATCTAAGTCATTAAAGAATCCCGGCAAGCTGATTCTTACAACGCTAAATGGATTATTTCCATTATATCATTCAGTTAAAGAATTTTGCTCATCATCAACAGAAGAAGGGAATGCTACCTATAAAAGTAATTCTTTTGATTTAATGACTTTCCGTGATCACAATATTGTAACAGTAGAAGATGATTTTGGGAATAAGAAGGAATTTGAATGTAATGAAAGATATTATGTGCCTTCTGAAATTACATGGTTATTAAAAACATTAGGATTTAAAAAGATTGATATTTATGGTGCAAAACTTGGAGCTTTTTCAAGGAATGATAAACTAACTACCGAAGATTTTGAAATGTTGGTTATTGCTGAAAAATAATGGTTAGCTCCAACGCACAACAGCAGTCACTCAACTCAGCTTCACTTCTTCAAAATTGACTCACTTTAATTGTCAGTTTCGTGAAGCAGCGGAACCCTAGCAGTAGACTTTCCAAATAGACTTAAAGCCGGGGATAGAATTGAACTTAAAGGTAATTCGATTTTTAAATTTAAAGGGAGTAAAATTATTGAATTAAAGGATATTAGTTAGAGAACAAACAGGAACACAACAAGTCAATAAAAATTATGCCTAATACTAATAGTTTTTACGAAGATTTTAACTAAATTTGATCAACATAATATACAAGACACGATTGCAGTAAAAGCGCGGCTTGCTTTTTATTACTGAATTTTAATCCATTATATGAAACGTAATATAGAAATATTTACTATTTTAGCGTAAAATTTGGAGTTTAAGCACAAACTCCCGTTGTGGGAAATATATAAAGGATAGTTTTTATGAGTAGCAATAATCTAAGAGAATTAAGAATAGGAGATTTGACAGCAAAAATTCCTATAATTCAAGGAGGAATGGGAGTTGCAATTTCTCTATCAGGGCTGGCATCCTCAGTAGCTAACGAGGGCGGTATTGGAGTTATTTCTGCTGCTGTGATTGGTGTGCTTGAGCCTGATCTCTACACAAATTATTTGGAAGCAAATATTAGAGCGTTAAAAAAGGAGATCAGAAAAGCAAGAGAATTAACCAAAGGAATTCTTGGTGTCAATGTCATGGTGGCATTATCAAATTTTGCTGATATGGTAAGAACTGCTATTGAGGAAGAAATAGACATAATTTTTGCAGGAGCCGGACTTCCCCTTAATCTTCCTCAATTTTTAAAAGGAACCAAAAAGACAAAGTTGGTTCCCATTGTTTCCTCTGGAAAGGCAGCCAGTATTATTTCTAAAAGATGGTTAAAAAAATATAACTACCTCCCTGATGCTATAGTAGTAGAGGGGCCAATGGCAGGGGGGCATCTCGGGTTCAAACCGGAACAAATTAGCGATCCTGGGTATTCGTTAGAAAAACTGATTCCGGAAGTGATTAACGAGATAAGCCTATTTGAAGAAACACATAAGAAATCGATTCCGATAATCGCTGCCGGAGGTATATATACAGGAGAAGATATTTATAAATTCTTACAGTTAGGCGCTTCCGGAGTGCAGATAGCAACACGCTTTGTTACCACTTATGAATGCGATGCATCGATAAAATTTAAACAAGCTTATATTGATTCCGGCAAAGAAGATATTGTGATCATTAAAAGTCCGGTTGGTATGCCGGGAAGAGCGATTAGAAACAATTTTATTGATGATATCAATAAAGGGAAAAAGAAACCGTTTAAATGTCCATATCACTGTATTAAAACCTGTGATTATAAAAATAGTCCCTATTGCATTATTCTTGCTTTAATAAATGCCCAAAAGGGTAATTTAAAACATGGATTTGCATTTGCTGGAGAGAATGTTTATAGAACAAAAGAAATTATTTCTGTTAAAGAATTGATAACATCTTTGTTAGAAGAGTATGAGAATGCATCTAAGCGATCTACTTCGCACAATAGAATGTAAGATTCAGTATTTAGCTCTTATGACACAAAATATAAAAATAAACAAGTAATAATATCTTAAGGAGGAAAAAAAATGGAAATTTTAA